>NZ_JBWKAI010000006.1:0-92974 GCF_056500955.1 Streptococcus sp. F2 | reverse complement strand
TTCGACCAAGAAAGACCACTGGAAGCCCTGGTGACCGACTTGACTTACGTCCGTGTGGATAGGCGCTGGGCTTACGTTTGTCTCATCATTGACCTCTTTAATCGTGAAATCATAGGATTGTCCGTTGGCTGGCACAAGACTGCGGAGCTCGTTAAACAAGTCATTCAAAGCATCCCTTATGCACTAACCAAGGTCAAGTTGTTCCATTCCGATCGTGGCAAGGAGTTTGGCAATCAGCCGATTGATGAGATGCTTGAAGCTTTTGGAATCACCCGTTCTGTCAGTCAGGCTGGTTGTCCCTATGACAATGCCGTCGCTGAGAGTACCTATCGTTCCTTCAAACTGGAGTTTATCAACCAAGAAACCTTTCAATCACTAGAAGAATTAGCCCTCAAAACGAAAGATTATGTCCACTGGTGGAACTATCATCGCATTCATGGTAGTCTTAACTACCAAACTCCCATGACCAAACGAATTATCGCTTAAAAAGCACTTTATAAAAATTGTTCAGAAAAGTGTTGCCTTTTCAATAAAATGTCTAAATTGTCTTTGACATTCTCCAAATAAGATTTATTATTTTCTGGATCCGCTTCTAAGGGACTCAACAGTTTCAGGTTAACGCCAGTGGTATGAGCAATGGTTTTTGCTAGCTTTTGTGAAACATTCTCCTCAACAAAAATGGTTTTCACCTGATAAGTTTTGATGAAATCTCTAATGTCGGTTAATTGTCTAGCTGTGGGCTCTTGTTCTGGAGAAATCCCCGCTATTCCTAACTGTTTTAGGTGATATCGTTTTGCCAGATAAGAAAATGCCGTGTGTTGGGTGACAAATGTTCTGGTTTTAACTGTTTTAAATTTAGCTTGAAAACTCTGATTAATCGCCTCAGCCTCTTTTCTAAACGCTTTAGCGTTTTTCTGATAAACTGCTTGATGTTTGGGGTCAACCTTTGCCAACTGCTTAACAATGATATCAGCTTCATCTGCAGCTAATATGGGATCTGACCAGGTATGAGGATCATATAGTCTTGCAGGATCAATGCCGTCCGTTACAGGCATATCCTCTAAACCTTCTACCTTATCCATAACTAACCCTTTTGAAGCTTCAACAATTTTAACCGTTGACTGGTGCTTACTGGCATCTAGTTTACCCGCCCAAGCCTCCAAGGTATGAGAGTGATAAACAAATAAATCAGCATCATATATCGCTGCCACATCATTAGGCGAAGGTTCAAATGAGTGAATGCCTGCCCTAGACTGAATCATTTTCACATCATTCAAATCACCAGAGATATACTTAGTCATTGCATAGATAGGATAAAAACTGGTAACTATGTGTAGCCCTTTTTTGACCTGCCTAGATGGCGTTTGACAGGCTGTCATTAAAGGGAATAATAGGCAGCATAACAAACCGAGACCAAAAGCAATATACTTTCTCTTCACATTTGGCTCCTTTCTAATTAAAAAAGTGTAACATCGTTAAGTAGGTCATCATTAAATATACTTAACTAGTTAATCATATGACCCTTTTTAGTCATTGTCAATCCTCTTTTGGACATTTTCCAGCTAATAACATATCGATAAATCCCTAGAAATCAATATCTGCAAGCTATTTAATTTAGGTTAAAAAATTTTTTAGAAAAGGAAAAAACTGGATGCGACCATCCAGTTTTTATGAACAAATAGAACTACTGCCACAAGGCTTGAAAGGAAAACATCCCTACCCTTTTTTAGACGTGGCATAATCAGCCATTAATAAACTGCTTGAAAAAATCCACAATCTGATGCCAAATGCCCTTCCCCTTATCAAGGGCTTGATTGGCATCAAAATGAAGATCAATGTGGTCAAAAGTTCCATTAGCCTTGCTAACAATACTTGCTTTTAAATCATTTAGAGTTTCCACAAATTGACCATTTGTAATGACACCACTATTAGATAAATGAATAGCAAAATTAACAATGACGTTGATTTGATCGGCTGTTACAGATTGATTTAAGCCATAATTTTTCAAGGTATCTTCAACAATCTGACGGACACGTTCCTCTGAGAGGTTCTTTCCACCTTCTGCCACAGCTGCTTTGATATCAGTTAAGGCAACATTTAACTTATCAGCATCATAACCTGCCTTACCCGCATTATCAGCATTGATACTAGACAGTGTGGCTAATTCTTCTTGTGCAAGCTGCTTGTTCTCTTCTGGAACTTTGGCGCCATTTTTTTCTAAGGAGTAATAAATACCGGCCAGTGCTGATTCTCCAGTGACAGGGATAGGAGAGGCAACTTGAATACTTGCATGCTCAATGCCAAGAGTAACTGCTGCATTTCGATACATGTCCTGAGTCACTTTTTGAATCGTCTTGGGTGTCTCAATTATCACCGTTAAGGTCTCTTTTGCTCCTAACTTTTGAATTTTAACAGAAGAATAAAGCTGAAGGCTCGGATCATCTGCTACATTCATAATAGAAGCATAGGCTGTAGTGTTCAATGTTTTAATTTGTTTATCCTTAGCACTATTGTAGTGAAGCAAACTCAACGTTTGGTTCTGTTGATCAGGCGATAAGGAGTAGCCTAATACATAATCCGGCTGCACATAGTGTTCATCAATAACAGTTTGGACGTTAGTTGTTGCTGCGAAAGCTGTTTGGATGGTAAAGACCGATGCTAACATAAGAGCACCTGCCACAAACGGTTTTTTATAAGTCATTTTCATTACCTCAATGAAGCTAAATTTCCTATGGGATGAGGGCTGTTCCAAATGATGGATAGGCACAACTACTTTTGCAAACCTCTCATTGTAATCTGTCACAAACCTCTATTCCCTCTTCTTTTTCAAAATTCAGTGGGACTATTGTAGCATTTTTCCTATCATAAGACGATTAAAAACTGTCAGCATCAGTGTCACTCCTGAAACAAAAAATGCCCTTTGGAAATTCTTCCAAAGAACAGTCATTAGTTGTTACTATTTTACCATCACACTTATTCTTCTGAAACCGCTCTAAGATTGTCTCGATGGTTTTGATCTTTCAAATAAACGTAGTAGGTCTCACCTACTTTAAGGATATAACCATTTTGAATGTCACTGATAACATGGCTATTGTCAAACTGGTAATCTTCAGGAGCCAATAACTCCGTTGACAATAAACTGTCAAACGGAACTTCTCCATTGTAAAAATGGTAATGATCTCCATGTGAGGTAACAAACCCGTCATCTGAAATCGAAACAACAATTTGCTCAGCAGCAATACCTTCTTTTTGATCAATTTCTGCTGGGGTTTTATCACTGTCATCTTTTAGCACTTTTTCGTGGCTTTTGTGACTTGTTTTATGACTTTGATCATTCTTAGGCTTAGTATCTTCCATCGATTGAGCTTTACAAGCTGTTAGACCACATAAGATGACAGCTAGTACTATCGTTACATTAATGCGTTTGTTCATTTTTCTTTCTCCAGGACATCATAAAGTACGGCTAAATTCATCTCCAAATTGTCAAGATAAGATTTTTGATTATCTGGAGCGATTTCAAGGGGACTTAATTGTCTCACACTAATCCCACTACTTTTTGCCAGCGTTTTGGCGAGTTTGCCAGAAACATTTTCTTCCATAAGAATTGTTTTGACACCATATCGTTCAATAAAACGTTTCATATCAGCCAATTGTTGGGGACTCGGTTCTTGTTCTGGGGAGACACCTGCAATGCCTAGTTGCGTTAGGCCAAAACGTTTTGCTAAATAGGAAAATGCTGTGTGCTGTGTCACAAAGGTATGACGGGGAAGACTAGCGAATTTCGCTTGATACCGTTCTACTAGCTTCTGAGCCTTTAACTTAAAACGCTTGGCATTTTTGAGGTAATACTCCTTATGGTCAGGATCTTTTTTTGCTAATAATGTGGCAATAGCATCTGCTTCCTGGCTGGCTAATAGAGGATCTGTCCACGTGTGAGGGTCATTGAGCGCATTTGCGGACATGCCTTTCTTTAAGGGAACTTTTTCCAGACCCTGCACCCTTTCTAATGGCAAATGAGCAGCTCCCTCTAAAACAAGTACTCCTTTTTTTCTAAGCTGGGGAGCTAAATCAGCCGCCCATGATTCTAGGATATTGGAATGGTAAATGAAAATATCTGCATCATAGGTCCTAGCAACCACATTAGGACTAGGTTCATAAGAATGTATACTAACCATTTTCACCATCAGGTCAATCTGGTTGTAATCTCCCGAAATCTCCTTTGTCAAAGCATAAACGGGATAAAAGCTGGTCTTGATATGTAAGCCTTTTGCTAATGGTTTATCAACAGACCGGCAACCAGACAAGCCCACAAAAAGAAAACTTAAGCATAGGCATTTGACAATAGTAACAATATTTTTTCTCATATAAACTCTCTTAACTAGTTAATCATCTGATAGCATATCATCTTTTAATTCCCTTGTCAATCTCTTATCATTTGATGAGAAGCCAATATTCTTTTAAAGCAATCAAAAACCCTACTGATTGTCAAAGACATCAATAGGGAATTCACTAACTTATTCATGTAACTCTAAAGGCAAGCCATCCGGATCAAAAAAGAAAGTCATTTTCTCACCTGTATAATCATCATACCTGATAGGCTCTACTGGAATTCCTAAGCTCTTTAGGTTATCTACATAACTCTCAATGTTGGTAACACGAAAGGCAAGATGTCTCAAACCACAGGCTTCCCTGTCAAATTCTGGTCTACCGACACGTTTTGGTGGGGCTTGATAAAAAGGATCACTGGTAACATTTCCAAATATCTCCAATTCAATCTGACCACAGGCTAAATCCAATTTATAATCATGTCTCTCCGGTCTCTGATTCTCTCGGATAATACGAAACCCTAACTTATTAACATAAAAATCTTTTGATGCCTCATAATCTGAGACAATAATAGCCACGTGGTGAATAGCATCTAAGCGCATAATCCCTCTCCTTTCAAAAGAAAAAGTAGGGAAGGACTCGTTATGGCCTCCTCCTACTTATTAAATGATGCCGTCGCCTCTATTAGGTAGAGACTTGATTATAGGAATGACTGAACGCATTAAGTACTTCAACAGGCGCATTATCGAAATCATACTCTGTTTTGAGTTGTCCTTTCACAATAATACGTTCTGTTGCTTCCAAATCTGTACAGGTTACTAAAGTAATCTCTTTAAGCCCAGGTGTGTCATAAATCACATCAACTCGCTCAGGAGCCACCGTAGAAACCTCATGGATGGTATACTCGTAGATTTTTTCTTTATCCGTTAAGTAGATAGCCATACCATTTTGTGCTCTTTCCAACGGTGAAAAAAGCATCTGAGAAGAACCAGTCATACCAAAAATATGATGACTAGCAAGAGAGTAATTATTTTCGCCTCCCATAACTTGGTCCTCTTTCATGGTTCCAGCACCATAAATTAATTCGACATTGCCAAGCCCTTTAAAAATTGGTAGGTTAATACCAACTTCTGGTATAGCAATACCTCCTATGACAGGGAGTTCTTGAGCAGCCATTTGCGCTTGTAAAACAGCCTCTGTGCTGACTGGCTCAACAGCCTGAAAATCAAAAGTCGATTTGACTTCCTTATTTTTTTTGATGTCCTTTTTGGATACCTTGGTTACTTGATACTTGTTAGAATTCCATGCAATTAATGTGTTGCGAATGGGCTTATTAAAGAGTAAGGCCAACCCAAGAATTAAAAGGACAGCAATCAGAATTTTCCTTGTCCATGACATCGGTTTTCTACTCTGACGACGTTGTTTTTTTACCATTCGTTTCGTTACTCCTCGTCATTATTTGGTGTCGTATCTGTAGCAGCTGGGATTTGGCTTTGCTCTACCTCGCCAATAGTTTCTTCCTCATCATCTGCTTGAACCAAAGCAAATGTCACGATTTTAGCATCTGCATCTAATTTCATCACTTTAACACCTAAGGTAGCACGACCCGTTTGGGAGATATTAGCCACGTTTGTTCGAATAATAACCCCTTTATTAGTGATGACCATAATATCTTCTGTGCCGTTAACTGTTACAAGTCCAGCCAGTTGCCCGTTTTTAGGAGTGATGTTAGCTGTCTTAATCCCTTTACCCCCTCTGCCTTTGGTTGGGTATTCTGTGGCCTCAGTTCGTTTCCCATAACCATTTTCAGTAATCACGAGGACTTCCTGATGATCATTGATACGTGAAGCACCGACAACTCTATCGTCCTCACGAAGACTGACACCACGAACTCCTGTCGCAGAGCGGCCCATGTTACGGATACTTGCCTCATTAAAGCGGACAGAATAACCGGACTGAGTTCCAATAATGATATCGTCTTGACCATTGGTCAGTAGCACGTTAATCAGTTGGTCTCCCTCTTTCAGATTGAGGGCACGAAGACCGTTTTGTCGGATATTATTAAACTCAGATACTTCTGTACGTTTGACAACCCCTTGTTTTGTGGTAAAGAAGAAAGATTTTCCAGCGGTTTCTTCCTTGCGTGCATTGATAATGGTTTGAATAGTTTCGCCATCTTCCAATTTTAACAAATTAACTATTGGAAGGCCTTTGGCTGTGCGACCGTATTCAGGAATTTCATAAGCTTTCAAACGATAAACTCGTCCAAAATTCGTAAAGAAGAGCAAGGTGTCATGGGTACTTGTTGATACCAGCTCACGAACAAAATCGTCATCATTGACCCCTGTTCCTTGAACACCACGGCCCCCACGTTTTTGGGCACGGAATTCATCTTGAGCAAGACGTTTGATGTAACCTTTATTGGATAAGGTGATTAAAACGTCTTCTTCTTCGATTAAATCTTCATCCTCTAGAGAGAGGACTTCACCAATCATTAATTCTGTGCGACGAGGGTTAGCGTATTTACGCTTAATCTCATCCATCTCTTCTTTAATAATAGTCACAACGCGTTCCGGCTTAGCTAGAATATCAGCTAAATCAGCAATCAAAGCTAACAATTCATCATATTCTGATTGGATTTTATCTCGCTCCAAACCAGTCAAACGACGCAGACGCATATCCAAGATGGCTTGGCTTTGACGTTCCGATAAGTTAAAACGAGACATTAATTCTGCTTGAGCAATGACATCTGTCTCACTGTTTCGGATAATAGCAATGACTTCATCCAAGTGATCTAGAGCGATCAACAATCCTTCTAAAATATGAGCTCTAGCTTCTGCCTTATTCTTATCAAATTGAGTACGGCGAGTAATCACTTCTTTTTGATGGCTAATGTAATTATCAATAATTTGCCTTAATGATAAGATTTTAGGAACACCATTTTCAATAGCTAGCATGTTAAAGCTAAAGTTTGTTTGAAGACTCGTCAATTTGAAAAGGTTGTTCAAAATCACATTAGCTGAAGCGTCACGACGGATTTCAATAACGAAGCGCACCCCTTCGCGACTAGATTCATCACGCACAGCAGTAATGCCTTCGATGCGTTTTTCTTGAGCCAAACGAACAATATGTTCATGTACTTTTGTTTTGTTGACACCATAAGGAAATTCCGTCACCACAATACGTTCACGACCAGTTTTAGTGGTTTCAATCTCTGTACGCGACCGCAAGACAATAGAGCCTTTTCCTGTATCGTAAGCTCTATGAATTCCTGAACGTCCCATGACAAGAGCTCCTGTCGGAAAATCTGGCCCTGGAATGACTTCCATGAGATCTCTCGTTGTGCAATCTGGATTCTCCATGACCATTTTGACAGCATCAATTGATTCTGCCAAGTTATGTGGAGGGATATTAGTCGCCATCCCAACCGCAATACCGGTCGCACCATTGACCAAGAGATTAGGGAAGCGGGCTGGTAATACTAGCGGCTCTCTTTCGCTACCATCATAGTTATCTTGAAAATCAACCGTATTTTTATTAATATCTCTTAATAATTCTAGCGCAATTTTACTCATACGCGCTTCAGTGTAACGTTGCGCCGCAGCACCATCACCATCCATAGAACCAAAGTTTCCATGACCATCAACAAGCATGTGACGATAACTCCACCACTGTGCCATACGAACCATGGCTTCATAAATAGAAGAATCTCCATGTGGATGATATTTACCCATGACATCACCGGTAATACGGGCTGATTTTTTATGTGGTTTATCAGGCATGACACCGAGTTCGTTCATCCCATAGAGAATACGACGATGAACGGGTTTTAAACCGTCACGCACATCTGGAAGCGCCCGCGCTACAATAACACTCATAGCGTAGTCGATGAAACTCGTCTTCATTTCGCTTGTCAGATTGACGTCAATTAAATTTCTATCTTGCATTTAAGGAATGCTCCTTTTCTAGTCAATACTCTAGTCAATACTATGTTCCATTATACCATAAAATCCTTATTTTTTCTTACTGGAAGCGTTATCAGAAAACTATTTTCATTATTTTTCTGAATTCCATGACAAACAATTCTCAATATGTTAAAATAAAGTCGTACGAGCGATTGCTCTAATAAAATTAAGGAGATGTTTAGAAATGACTGCAACTAAACAACACAAAAAAGTAATCTTGGTCGGCGATGGTGCCGTTGGTTCATCATACGCTTTTGCATTGGTAACACAAAATATTGCTCAAGAACTTGGTATTATTGATATTTTTAAAGAAAAAACTCAAGGAGATGCTGAAGATTTAAGCCACGCTCTTGCTTTTACATCACCTAAAAAAATCTACGCAGCTGAATACTCAGACTGTCATGATGCTGATCTCGTTGTCTTGACAGCAGGCGCTCCTCAAAAACCAGGTGAAACACGCCTTGACCTTGTCGAAAAAAATCTTCGTATCAATAAAGAGGTTGTTACACAAATCGTTGCATCTGGTTTCAATGGTATTTTCCTTGTTGCTGCTAACCCAGTTGACGTTTTAACTTACTCAACTTGGAAATTCTCAGGCTTCCCTAAAGAGCGTGTCATTGGATCAGGTACATCACTAGATTCAGCCCGCTTCCGTCAAGCACTAGCTGCTAAAATTGGGGTTGATGCGCGTTCAGTCCACGCTTATATCATGGGAGAGCACGGGGATTCAGAATTTGCTGTTTGGTCACACGCTAACGTTGCGGGGGTTGGACTTTACGATTGGCTACAAGCAAACCGTGACATCGATGAGCAAGGTTTAGTTGATCTTTTCATCTCTGTCCGTGATGCAGCCTACTCAATCATCAACAAAAAAGGTGCTACTTTCTACGGTATTGCAGTTGCCCTAGCTCGTATTACAAAAGCTATCCTTGATGATGAAAATGCTGTTCTTCCACTTTCTGTTTTCCAAGAAGGACAATATGAAGGCGTTGAAGATTGCTATATTGGTCAACCAGCTATCGTTGGCGCATATGGTATCGTTCGACCAGTTAATATCCCTCTTAACGATGCTGAACTCCAAAAAATGCAAGCTTCTGCAAACCAATTGAAAGCTATCATCGATGAAGCTTTCGCTAAGGAAGAATTTGCTTCTGCTGCTAAAAACTAAACCCCATATCTAAAACATCCTAAACATGTAAAAGAGACCCTCTGGGCCTCTTTTTTTATCCTCTTTTATCATATCGTAGCATGGCGATACCATCTGTGACAGTCGATTCTATCAGTCTTAAATGACGTTCTTGACGATTGCCTGTAAACAAAGGCCGACCACAACCCAAAATAGTCGGGATGATACCTATAATGTAATGGTCGATGAGGTCAGCTTCTATCAAGCTATGAACAAGGTCTGCTCCGCCAAATATCCAAATCGGTCCTCCCTCTCCTGCTTTCAATTGCTTAAGAGTACTAACTATATCTTTAGAAAAATAGACATTTGAATAGGGACTAGTCATTACTTGACTACTAGCCACATAAAAGGTTTTTTCTCGGTAGCCTTCTATTAGCTCAATCGGACAATCTTCAAATGATTTTCGCCCCATAATAACGGTGTCACTGGAAGCAAAGAAGGATGGATTATCAAATTGGTTAGCACTATCATATGCATCCGTTCCGTGCCCCTCAATCCAATCATAGGTCCCGTCTTCCCTTGCGATAAATCCATCTAAACTCATAGCAATGTTCAAGACTACTTTTCTCATTTTTCCTCCTAAAAAGTGCCTCCATAGGGAGACACTTAATATTATACACGAATCAAAGAAATCTTATCTTATTCTGCTCCTAAGGCTGCCATTGTAATATAGTTATATGGCTTGTTAAAGTGAGGCAAGAAGAAAATATCTGTCAAAGCTAATTTTTCAATGGTTACGCCTTCTTGGATAGCAAGTGAGAACATGTGAATTCCCATTGACATATCTTCACGCGCTGCCATTTGAGCACCCAAGATACGACGTGAGTCTTTATCGTAAACGATTTTGATTGTTACTGGAAAGTTACCATGTTCGATAAATTCAGGTTTTTGATTATCAGTATATTCCGTCACTGCAGCATCAAAACCAAGACGTTTTGCTTTTTCAAGTGTCAAACCAGTTGAAACCATGTGCAAGCCGTAAATGGAAATACCGTTTGAGCCTTGAACGCCAATACCTTCAAGGTCTGTACCACAAGCGTTATGAGCTGCTACAATACCTGTACGAACAGCATTCGATGCTAACGCAATGTAGCTTGTGTCACGAGTTGCATTGTCATAAATCGTTGCACAGTCACCAATAGCATAAACACCTGGAATAGAAGTTTCTTGACGTTTGTTAACAAGGAAAGCACCATTACGGAAAAGCTCAATCTTACCATTTCCAAGAGCTGTATTTGGACGGAAACCAACAGCAAGGATAACCATGTCCACATCGTATTCATTTTTGTCAGTAATGATTTTTTCAACTTTGCCATCACCAGCAACTTCTTTAACTGTTTCACCAAAGGCTAATTGAATACCGTGTTCTTCCATGTTTTTAGCCATTAAGTCAGTCATATCGCGATCATAGTAACCTGCCAAGCAAGTATCTACAACATCAATAAGAACAACTTCTTTACCTTTACGTTGGAAAGCTTCTGCCAACTCAACACCAATATAACCTGCACCGACAACAGCTACTCGCTTGATATCTTTATTTTCAAGCTTAGCAATAACGTCTGCCGAGTTTTGGTACAACTTCACAAATTGAAGATTTTCAAGAGTTGCTTCAAATTCAAGTGACCCTTCTTTGATTTCGGCACCTTTAATCGGTGGCAAGATAGGTTGTGATCCAGTTGCAAAAATCAACTTGTCATAGCTTTCCACATGTTCTGTACCATTCACAAGAGCAGTCACTGTTTTGGCATCGTAGTCGATAGATTGAACAGGTGATTCCATGTAAACTTTAGCTCCTAAAGACTCTAATTCTTCTTTATTTGAATAGAAAAGTCCTTCTGGCCCAGCAATTTGCTCACCAATCCAAAGTGCCATACCACAACCTAAAAATGAAATATTTGAGTTTTGGTCAAATACAATAATTTCATTGGCATCACCATAGTTTGTTAACATAGTCTTGATACAGGCAGTACCAGCGTGGTTTGCACCAACAACAACGATTTTACTCATATATTTTGTTCCTCATTTCACAATATTATATAGGGCTTCATTATATCACAATCAAAAAACGCTTCCAAATATATTGCTCACTTTTCTTATCTATTTCTTCTTTCATCAACCTATTTTCTCATTTATAACAAAATATTGTCCATTTTTTCACTATTATTTTTTTATATAATAGTTTAAAGTTTGTTAATTAACTAACTTTATGAATGTAAAAAAGTTCATCTTTGTGAAAAGACGAACTTTAGCCTATTTGTTGTAATCTAGCATAATATCCATTTTTTGCTATTAAGCTGGCATGTGTTCCCCACTCAACCAATCGCCCTTGATTCATGACTAAAATCAAATCAGCTGATTGAATTGTTGATAAGCGATGAGCAATGATAAAGCTCGTTCTACCTTTCATTAACTGTTGGAGAGCATCCTGAATAATCGTTTCTGTTCTGATATCAATAGATGATGTGGCTTCATCTAAAATCAAAACTTTAGGTTTTCTCAAAAATAGACGTGCAATGGCCAATAATTGGATTTGTCCTTGTGATAACACTTCAGCAGACGAAGATAGATAGGTATCATAAGTTTCAGGAAGTTGCATAATAAAGAAATGAGCATTGGCCGCTTTAGCAGCTGCCACCACTTCTTCTCGACTAGCTTTGTCACTGCCATAAGCAATGATATCATGAATAGTGGCATCCTTTAACCATGTTTCTTGTAAGACCATGCCAATTATAGACCTGAATTCTTCTTTGTCATAGTCCTTAATAGGCACTTGATCTAACATTATACTGCCATCATCTACCTCGTAAAAACGCATCAATAAATTGATTAAGGTCGTTTTTCCTGCTCCTGTTGGACCGACGATTGCTACTTTAGAACCAGCAGGAACAGAAAAGCTAATCTCTTGAAGCAGTGGTTTTTCTTTTTGATAAGAAAAACTAACGTTCTCAAAATCAATTTGTCCCTTAACTTCTGAAGCCTTAAATGGTAAAGTATCGTCAGGCTTCGCTACCTCAAGATCTAAAAGATGATAGAGACGTTGTGCACACGCCAGAGAACTTTGAATTTCTGCCATCACTGAAGAAATGTCATTAAAAGGCTTAGTGTATTGAACAACAAAATTTAAAAAAGTCGCTAATTGCCCCACGGAAAAAAGACCAGCCATAATACGCATAGCGCCTAAACCTGCCAGTAAAGCATAGATGACACTATTAATAAATCGCGTTGCTGGGTTAACTGTTGAGGCATAAAAAATAGCTTTTTGTGAGGCTTCGCTATAGATTTCATTAAGATACTTGTAATTCTCAATAGCCTGATTTTGAGCATTGAAGACTTGAACCAAGCTTTCTTGTCGTATCATCTCTTCTGTAAATTGAGCTAGATTTCCTCTACTTTTTGTTTGCTCTCGGGCATAGTGAAAGCTCTTTTGGGCGATATAACGGGCAAGAAAAAGAGAAATGGGTGTTAGGATTAGCACTACGGCTAACATCATCCAATCAATTTGCGCCATAGCAAAAATAGTAAATAGAATCGTCAGCAAGCCCGTTACAAATTGACTAAATACCATCTGTAGGCCATTAGAAAGTTGTTCTGTGTCAGTTGTCACTCGACTGACCAAATCTCCAACGGTTTGCTGATCGAGATAGGCAAAGGGCAGTTGATGAATTTTTCCTAAAAGAGCATTTTTCAATTGCTGACTATAGTGATAAAGCAGACGATAATAGAAAAGGGGTATTATCCACTGAATAAGAGCGTTGATTGAAACCACTATTGCCATTTGCACTAGGAGCCACTTCAGAGTTTGCCAATGATTGGCTAGTAAGATGACGTCAACAGCTTTACCGATAAGAACTGGCAGGTAGACACTCAATCCTACTTGAACAAGGCTAGCTGCTACAAGTATAAAAACATACAGACGTTTCTTCAACAAGTCCTTGAGCAAACGCTCCAGAAGGTGGTGGTTGGTTTTTGTCATTTTGCCTCCCCCTTCCGTTGAAGTGCTAGCATGTCTTGATAGACTGAATGAGTTGCCTTTAGTTCCTCATGACTGGCAAAACCAAGCTGGTGTCCTTGATCCAAAAGTAAAATCTTATCAACAAAAGCTAAATTCTTAATAGATTGTGTCACCAAAATCACTAAGACATCTGATAATTCCTCTTTCAATGCTTTAAAAAGTTGGACACGAGTCACATTGTCCAAGGCAGAACTGCCATCATCTAAAATCAACAGCGGTTTTGGATTAACAAGAGCCCTGGCAATGGCTAAGCGTTGACGTTGACCTCCTGAGAAATTACGCCCAAAAGCTTCAACCGGAGACTCTAATTGATCTGGTAAAGCAGCAATGAAGTCTTTTGCTTGGGCTATTTCCAGTGCCTGCCAAAGCTTCTGATCCTCAACAGGAGTGGATTGCCCTAACATCAGATTACTTCTGATTGTTCCTTTAAATAGTTGGACTTTTTGAGGAACAAAGGCAATGAAGCGGCGCCAGTCCTCTACTGTTTTTGGTGTCTGCCCTTGCCACTTAAGGCTAATTTCGCCATTATTATGTGAGTAAGTGCGGCAAATCAACTCAACTAATGTTGTTTTCCCCGCTCCTGTTCCTCCGATAATAGCAATCCATTCTCCCTGATTAGCACTAAATTGAATGTTATAAAGACTAGGTTCTGATGCTCTTGGATAGGTAAAAGTCAGATGATTAATGGTTAAAAGCATTGAAGACTTCCATTGAGATTCGCCAAGTGGTATTAGTTTTTTCTCAGCTAGAGTTAAAACCTCACTAATGCGGTTTGCAGCTGTTACACTCTGACTGATTGTCCCCATTAGCATGGTCATTTTTAACAATTCTGTTAAAATCTGTAAGAGGTAATTGATTAAAGCCACTAGCATGCCTTGACTGAGTGTGCCAGAAGAAACTTGCCAACTTCCCTGCCAAATCAGAATCAGCAAGGTAACGTTAACCACTAGAAACGTCATCGGGTTTAAGAGATTAGCTAGGGTGGCAGCTTGATATTGGTTATGGCTTAAGCTATCGTTTTGTTCTTTAAACGTTTGAAGTTCATTTTGAGTTTGATTAAATGCCTTAATTACCCGAATCCCTTGCAATTGCTGACTGGTTAGACGAACCAAGTGGTCCGTTTCCTGACGAATCACACGATAGAGCGGGGTTAAAAAACGAGAAATGCCAAAAACAAGACCCGATAAGATGACCACCATTATCACAAACCACAACGTAAGACTGGGACTAATCCAATACGCCATGATTATCGCACCAAAGACAATAATAGGAGCTCTTAAAAAAAGACGTAACGATTGATTAATACCTGTTTGAACCTGAAAACTATCACTGGTCAAACGAGATAAGAGGCTGGCATAACCTAAGCGGTCCTGTTCTTCTTTAGGGAGTCCCATGATTGTCTCAAAAAGGTCATCAGTCATCTGCTTTGTAAAGCCTACTGCAGCCTTGGACGAATAGTATTGAGCTGTCATAGAGAATGCCAAACCGACAGCTGCTAAGGCAAATAAGGTTAAGACAACCCCAAAAATCCCTTGACTGTTTCGCTGACCAATCTGTACATCGATCAAGTTAGCAATCAGCAAAGGCACTAATAATTCAAATAAAGCTTCTAATAATTTGAAAAGGGGACCTAAGATAGTTTCTTTTAGGTACCCTTTCATATATGGACGTAATCGTTTCATAATGACTTTCTAGAAAAGGCTCATTAATTCAATTAAATAGAGATTGAAATGAACTTCTCGTGAATAATAGATATTACCACCATTTTTATAAAGCTTGCCTCCAGAAATCAAAGCTAGAGGGTGGTAGTAAAAATAAGTTTGGCCGCTAGTGTTTCCTAGACTCGGAGCAACTACTGTCTTAGAATAAGTTGTGGCTAAAGGAATAGTATTTTGCCCACCATGATCAGCAACATAGTCAATATAAGCTGTTCCAAAGTTATAGGCTTGAACTGCTGTCCAAGAATCAACACCTGCTTCTTCAGCTAGAGCCAAATTATGAGAAAGCAAACTCACCCCATGCTCAATGCTAGATTGACTGTCTGTAATGGAGTCTTTCTTTCCAGAGCTACTTTCACTGGACTGCATGACATCTGCTTCGCCACCTTTTGTCTCTGTGTATATCATGGCTAAGACTAAGTCTACATTTGCCTTCGTATCATTTTCTGCTAAGGTCTTTTCAACCATCGGCTTGTAAGCCAAGACACGATGGACATTGTGTCGAATAACAAGCACTTGATAGAAAATAAGCAAAAAAATGAGTAGAGCGCAGACACGCTTAATAAATTTAAACATTTATTTTGTTTTAATATCCTCTATGTTCTTAATTAAGATGGAATAAGTCCCATCATCATTTAGCAGGAATTCGACTGATTCGGCATCCTGATAAATAGCATTTGGCACGGTCAACTCTATGCCATTTGACAACGATAATTTTTGACTTTCTAGTTTTTTGATTTGTCTGGAATGATCAATATCACTGATTTTTATGGGTTCTGGAATCGCTTCTTTGACTTGATCCACAAAGGTTAAACGGGCCGTTAAATTATCATCAAAGAGCTGATCCGCTAATTTTTCTGGTGATAAGGTATCATCAGCTTCTAATTGGTTAAAAAGCGTTGACTTCATCTTGGATTGGAAAGCAAAATCATCTTGATTAAAGTTCTCTGCAATTTTCTGAGCCGTTTGTTCAATCATTTTGATTGATTTTTTAACTGACTGTTCAGGTTTAACCTTTAAAAGAGTCTCCGAAAAGTAATGTTCAAAACTACCATTATGTTTCACACGTTTCTCAATCAAATAATACTGACCAGATTTAAGATTAATGACCAGTGCTTCGTCCGGTGTTTGGGTAGGACTCGGCAAATTATTCTGTGTTACCGTAAAAGGGTGTTCATAATTATCAGAAAAGTGAGCGAACTGCTCTTTTAAGGCAATTCGTAGGAAGGCAAAGAAAGGTTCTCCATCTTTATCGAACTGAATAAACACCAAATCATTGGTTTTTTGATCCTCTGCAATGACAAATGCTTCTTTCCATAACTGAGCAAGGGTGACAGAGCTTTCTAAAAGATCATCACTGATAGTTGCAAAAAAGGCATTATCAGGCTCAAATCGACCTCTCTTAGCCTCATCTGAAAACACTTTAGCTAATTTTTTTCGAAAATACTCATCAATGCGTGGTGTAATGCTCACCAAGCGATCAGATAGTAATAATTCTGTGTCATTAGGGGAAAACTGATGAATAACGATACGTTTGATATAACTGTCTAACATGGTTCCTTACTTTTTATAGAGTGGAAAAGCATCTGTTAATTGACGCACTTCCTGACGAACCTCTTCAAGAATAGTTTCTTGATCATGATTAACCAAGGCTTTGATGATGAGGTGAGCGATAGTTTGGCTTTCTTTAACTCCCATGCCACGACTGGTTATAGCTGCACAACCAATACGAATGCCTGATGTTTTAAAAGGAGATAAGGATTCAAAAGGAATGGCATTTTTATTTAGAGTAATATTAACCTCATCGAGAAGATTTTGAGCTAACTTACCATTTGCAATCACTTTGGTAACATCTACCAAGAAAACATGATTATCTGTCCCACCAGAAATAAGGCGGAAACGCTCATCTTGCTCAAACACTGCTGCCATAGCCGCAGTGTTATCAATAATAGCCTGTGCGTAGTCTTTAAAAGATGGATCCAAGGCTTCTTTAAAAGCAACCGCTTTGGCAGCAATCACATGCTCAAGAGGTCCTCCTTGTAGACCTGGGAAAATGGCTGAGTTAATCTTTTTAGCAAGAACTTCATCATTGGTTAATATCAATCCACCACGAGGACCACGTAAGGTTTTGTGGGTTGTTGAAGTAACAATGTGCGCGTAAGGAACAGGATTAGGATGTAAACCTGCTGCCACAAGACCAGCGATGTGAGCCATATCCACCATTAAATAAGCACCAACTTGATCAGCAATATCACGAAACTTTGCAAAATCAATGCTTCTAGAATAAGCCGAAGCCCCTGCAACAATCAATTTAGGTTGGACAGCTTTAGCCTGCTCCAAAATGGCATCGTAATCTAACATTTCCGTATCAGCATTTACTGAATAACCTACAAAATGGTAGGTTTTCCCTGAAAAATTGACCGGTGATCCATGAGTAAGGTGTCCACCTGCTGCCAAATCCATCCCTAAGACAGTATTGCCAGCTTCAATCAAAGCCATATAGGCTGCTGCATTAGCTTGACTGCCAGAATGAGCTTGAACATTAGCAAATGAAGCACCGAAAAGCTGTTTAGCGCGTTCAATAGCAAGCGTTTCGACAATATCCACACATTCTGTTCCGCCATAATAGCGATTACCAGGATAGCCTTCTGCATACTTATTCGTCAAAACAGATCCTTGAGCTGCCATGACAGCTTTTGAGACCATATTTTCAGAGGCAATTAATTCAATATTATGTTCTTGTCTTTCTTCTTCAGCATGAATAGCATCCCAAAGGTCTTTATCAAAAGCTTCAAAATTATCTTGATCAAAAATCATCGTCATCTCCTTATAATTCCTTAATAAAACGCAATTGTGTTTTATCGTCCACATAATTTAGTTTTCGATAAAAACCATGCGCTTCTGTGCGGTGACTAGCAGAATTCAGGCGAATAAAAGCAAATTCTTCTTCTTTGGCAAGAGCTTCTAACCCTGCTACCAAAGAACTTCCAATGCCTTTTCCTTGGTAATCTGGTAAAACGGCTAAAGCTAAGACATTAAGGCCCTTATCTGTATAAAGTGTCTCGTAGCATTCTGCATGAACATACCCTACTAATTGATGAGTATCCTCATCATCATAGGCTAGAAAATAATGATGGCCATCATCTATCAATCGTTCGAATTGACTTTCCACTAAATCGAGTGAGACACAATGCCCTAAGGCTTTATCATTAATCTCCTTTAGTGATGGACAATCTGCTTTACTTAATGGTCTCAACATCCGCATAACCCCTTTCCTAAAAATGAAGCTCAGGTATCTTGGCTACTAGCTCTTCCTTCGTAATAGCACCTTGGCGTAAAATCACAGGGCTTTCGCCTGACAAATCTAAAATCGTTGAATCCTTACCTGTTAGAAAAGGATCATCCGCATAACCAATCACTTGAAAATCAAAATCTTGTATAATATGATCAAAAACCTTACCACTGGGTTTACCGGATAAATTGGCAGAAGGACCGATTAAAGGGCCAGTTTTTTGAATTAGCGCTGCAGTAATCGGATGACTCGGCAATCGAAAACCAACGGTTGCTAGTCCAGAATTTATCCAGTGAGGCACACGATCATTCGCCTTTAAAATAACTGTCAAAGGTCCAGGTAAAAATGCTTGATAAAGTTTTTCAAGGTATGTTGGCTGCTCTTTTGAAAAAGCTAAAATACTATCAAAATCAGCAACGTTCAGATTCATTGCTTTATCGCGAGGTCTCTGTTTCAAGTCATAAACCGCATTCACCGCTTGCTCATCCAAAGCCTTGGCAAAAAGACCATAAACCGTCTCTGTCGGTAACACAAGAGCGCCACCTGATTCAATGATACTAGCTAACCGTTCCATGATCGACAACGACCATCCTTTCTTTACCAAATACATCCCTTAAGACCCGAACCCGTTTTTGAGGAAAATGAGTGTTAACAAGTGCTTTAATGCCCTCTCCCTGCTTATAACCAATTTCAAAGTAAAACTTCCCCTTTTCACTTAGGTAATTCGAAGCCTCTTCAATAATCCTTCGGTAGATGGCATAACCGTCTTCTGCTGCAAAAAGAGCTAAATGAGGCTCTGACTGGTAGACATTTAAACCTACCTCATCCTTATCCTCGTAGGCAATGTAGGGGGGATTTGACACAATCATATCAAAGGTTCCTGAAAGTTGACTAAAAACATCCGAAACGATAAAAGTTATATCAAGCTGATAATGGCTAGCATTATCTTGGGCTAAGCTCAGGGCGTCACTTGAAATGTCAGATGCTGTTAACTGCCAAGCAGGTCTTTCTTTCTTGAGAGAAATAGCAATCGCTCCACTACCTGTTCCAATATCCAAAACACTCAACGGTGTATCGGGATTTTCAGCTAAAATTAAGTCTACTAGTTCTTCCGTTTCGGGCCTTGGGATTAAAACTCTTTGGTCCACGGAAAGCTGAAGATCTCTAAAATAAGCCCGTCCTGTTAGATATTGAGGAGATAAATGCTGGCTTAGATCCATGAAAATCTTTTCCAAAAGCAGGCAGTCATCTGAACTTACTTCTTGATTTTGGTGAAGTAAGAAATCAAGGCTAGACCACTCTTTTAGTTCCCTAAAAACATAGGCGAGGTTTTCGCGATCCTCACCTATTTGTTCCAGTTTATCTTCATAAGTCCTGATTAATGTAGCATAGTTCATTAGTTATTGAGAGATTCTAATTTCTGTGTTTGGTCATACATGACAAGGGCATCAATGATTTCATCCATCTTTCCAGACAAAATAGTATCCAACTTTTGTAAGGTCAAGCCAATACGGTGATCCGTCACACGATTCTGCGGGAAATTATAGGTACGAATACGTTCTGAACGGTCACCTGTACCAATGGTTGATTTACGTTCAGCATCTTGTTCGTCTTGAGCAATCTGGGCAAAATGGTCAGCCACACGGGCACGAATAATTTTCATCGCTTTGTCACGGTTTTTTTGTTGTGTCCGTTCTTCTTGCATTTCCACTTTAATATTGGTTGGCAAGTGAACGATACGAACGGCTGTTGCAACCTTGTTGACGTTCTGTCCACCTGCACCTGAAGCATGGTAAATATCAACACGCAAATCTTTAGGATCAATGTCGTATTCTACTTCTTCTACTTCTGGCATAATAAGGACTGTTGCTGTTGACGTATGAACACGGCCTTGGCTTTCTGTTACAGGAACACGTTGCACACGGTGAGCACCAGATTCGTATTTCAATTTAGAATAAACAGACTGACCAGAAACCATGGCAACAACTTCTTTGATACCACCAACTCCATTATAAGAGGCTTCCATGACCTCAAAACGCCAGCCTTGGCTTTCGGCAAATTTTTGGTACATGGTCAAAAGGTCACCAGCAAAAAGGGCAGCCTCATCACCACCGGCAGCTCCACGGATTTCCAAAATGATATTTTTATCATCATTCGGATCTTTCGGCAAGAGGAGGATTTTAAGTTTTTCTTCGTAGTCTTCCTTAGCAGCTTTAGACTCTTTTAGTTCTTCCTTAGCCATTTCTTCTAATTCAGAATCACCACTGGCATCCTTGATCATTTCTTCCGCATCAGCAATGGCTTGGATTACTTGTTTATACTCACGGTAGGTTGTTACAGTATCACGTGTACTAGCTTCTTCTTTTGACAAGGCCATAAAACGCTTGGTGTCTGAAACGACTTCTGGGTCACTCAATAATTCGCCTAACTCTTCGTAACGGTCTTCAACCGCCTGTAATTGATCATAAATGTTCATTCGTTTTGATCATCTCCTCTTTTTACTTTTTCTCAGTCATTACTGACTGTTCGGTGCTAACGGGTGGGTGAAAGTAATGCTTACGGCAAACTGGAATATAGGTTTCATTCCCTCCGATTTGTATCTGAGCACCCTCATACACCGGTTTTCCATTTTCAGTCCGTAAAACCATCGTGGCTTTCTTGCTGCAATATTGACAGATTGTTTTGATTTCGTCAATCTTATCGGCCAGAAGCAAAAGGTATTTTGATCCCTCAAACAGTTCATTTTGAAAATCATTTTTCAACCCAAAAGCCATGACAGGAACATTTAACTCATCCACCACACGCGCCAAATCATAAACATTTTGCTTGCTTAAAAATTGGCTTTCGTCAATCAAGACACAATAAGGTTTTTCCTCCAATTGGTCAATAAAGGTAAAAATATCCATATCACTAGAAATAGGAACTGCTTCTCGTCGCATGCCGATACGACTTGAAACGACGCCAAAACCATCACGCGTATCAAGAGCACTTGTCATAATGACAACAGGTTTGCCTTGTTCTTCATAATTATGTGCTACTTTCAAGATTTCAATAGTCTTGCCTGAATTCATTGTCCCATATTTATAGTATAATTGAGCCAAAATGGAGTATCCTACCTTCTATTTTTATCCTTTCTATTCTATCATAATTGTATTCATTTGGCGATTGACTTCTTCGAAAACTCGACACTGGTCATGAGAAAAAAGTTCTTTGGTAAGCCTTTTCAAGAGGCTGTTAAGCATAGGCAATTTCATCACAACATGATAAAATAGACATAACTAGAAAAGGAGGTTTCCTATGCCATTTGTAACCATTGACCTTTTTGAAGGTCGTAGTCAAGATCAAAAAAATCAATTAGCACGTGAAGTGACTGAAGTCGTCTCACGCATCGCTGAAGCACCTAAAGAAAGCATTCATGTTTTTATTAACGACATGCCAGAAGGGTCTTATTTCCCACAAGGTGAAATGAAACGAAAATCATAACAACTTTCCCTCACTCCTTAGTGGGGGTCTTCTGCTAAAAAGGGGACTAATTATGTTTGTTACGCAACAATTAAAACTAATGGGAACTGTTATTGATATCCATATTGCATCTAACAAAGCTCCTCAACAGCTTCAGACAGTGATTACCCTATTACATACTTACAATCATCGTTTTTCTGCCAATGATTCTACTTCTGAATTGATGGCTATTAATAGGGCAGCTGGTGTCAAACCCGTCCGTGCCCACTCTGATTTGCTGACTCTTATCCAAATTGGTAAATCACATAGCTTAGCTGTGCCAAATAATTTGAATATCGCTATCGGGCCACTTGTCCAAACCTGGCGAATCGGCTTTCCTGATGCTAATCTACCCAGTCCTGAGCTTATCTCACAACAATTAGCCCTCACCAATCCCCAAAATATTAGAATCAATCAGAGCAATCAAACCGTTTTCTTAACACGATCTGGAATGTCACTTGATTTGGGTGCCTTAGCTAAGGGTTACATTGCAGATAATATCATGGCTTACCTCATCGAAGACGGGGTCGAATTTGCCCTAATCAATTTAGGAGGAAACGTCTTAGTTCATGGACCTAATCCGAAAAGCCCTGACAAGACTTTTCGAATTGGAATTCAAGAACCAGGTGCCAGACGAGGCAAGCACCTGGGACTCATCAAGGTCAACAATCACTCTGTAGTGACCTCTGGTATTTATGAAAGGCAGTTTACAGCCAAAGGGAAACAGTATCATCATATCTTAGATCGTCAGACAGGCTATCCTATAGAAACAGATATGCTCAGCTTAACGGTCATGGCTCCTTCTTCTTTGGATTGTGAAATATGGACTACCAGACTCTTTGGACTCGATAAAGCCACTGTTATTAGCTGTTTAAATAGTCTAAAACACATTGAAGGACTTGTGGTCACAAAAGATCAAAAAATCTGGATGTCAAATGGACTAAGACCATACTTCCAAGCCATGTATTAGTAAAAACAACTAGGAGTCTTTCTAGCTAACTGATTAAACCTATTAAAAAAACGACTCTCTCTGAGTCGTTTCAACTTGAGGACAAACTTCATTTTTGAGGTTTGTCTTTTAGTATGATCACTGATATCTTAATAATCTTTACTATTTAAGAGTAGGTTTAAGACAACAGATGTCAAAGTGGCAATCACAATACCATTCGTTAAGAACATTTGAGCTGTCTCTGGTAAACTAGCAAAAAGACTGGTGCCATTAAACCCTAAGCCAGCCGAAATGGAAACAGCAGCAATAATAAAATTATACTCGTTCTTTTGGAAATCAACACGATTAAGCATTTGCATTCCTTGAAGAGCAACCATACCAAAGAGAACAAGCATAGCTCCACCAAGAACTGGGCTTGGAATCATTTGCGCCATTGCTCCAAACTTAGGGAGTAAACCAATAACCACAAGGATACCTGCTGCGTAGTAAATCGGACGACGGGTTTTAATACCTGAGATTTGGACAAGTCCAACATTTTGAGAAAAACCAGTGTAAGGGAAGGTGTTAAATAACCCACCGAGAAAGACTGCGATCCCTTCTGAGCGATAACCATTGCGCAAACGTTTTTCATCTAATTGATGATTAGTCAAATCTGAAAGCGCTAAGTAGACGCCTGTTGATTCAACCATAGAAACCGTTGCGATGATACACATCATCACAATAGAAGTGATTTCAAAAGTTGGCATACCAAAATAAAATGGGGTTGGCACATGAATCCAAGAAGCCTCTACAACAGGAGTTGTATCTACTAATCCCATCATGGCTGAAACCAAAGTTCCCGCTACAAGCCCAATCAAAATGGAAATGGATTTCACAAAACCTTTGGTAAATTTTTGGACTAAAAGAATAATGACAATCGTCAACAATGATAAAATCATGCTTTGTGCCGTAGGCTCTTTGACGTTATCTCCCATATTCCCCATAGCAACACCTACGAGACTTAAGCCAATAACGGTAATGACCGATCCTGTAACAATTGGTGGGAAGAAACGAGCAATCTTAGAAAAAATACCTGCCACTAAAATGACATAAATTCCTGACGCAATGAGGGCTCCAAACATGGCACCTGAACCTTGCTGCGCTCCAATAATGGATAGAGGTGCCACCGATTGAAAAGCACATCCTAAAACAACTGGTAATCCCACTCCCGTATGCTTGGTTAACTTTAACTGTAAGAAAGTAGCCACACCACACATGAAAATATCTGTCGAAATCAGGTAAGTCAACTCTCTAGCGGAATAACCTAAAGCACCTGCAATCATAATTGGTACTAAAATAGATCCGGCATACATCGAAAGCACATGCTGTAAGCCAAGGACAGCTGATTGCGAGTGAGAATGTTCTTGCTTTGTTGAATGTGTCATTATGCGTCAGCCTCCAAGAAGTTTAAGTTCCCATTTTCAAAGTTTTTAATACGGGCTAATGAGGTCACTTCAATGCCCATATCTTCAATCAATCGACGACCATCTTGGAAAGATTTCTCAATCACAATACCAACGCCAACGACTTGTGCCCCTGCTTGACCAATAATCTCAATCAAACCCTTTGCTGCCTGACCATTGGCTAAAAAGTCATCAATAATCAAAACCTTATCTTCTTTAGATAGGAATTTACCAGCGATAGACACCGTGCTCGTCACTTGTTTAGTGAAAGAATAAACTTCTGCTGTCAAAATGCCTTCTGTCATGGTAATGTTTTTATGCTTTTTCGCAAAAATCATAGGAACATCCATTGCTTCTGCAGCGTAGACGGCTGGTGCAATACCTGAAGCTTCGATTGTAACCACTTTTGTAATTCCTGCCTCAGCATATTTTTGAGCAAATACCTTACCGATTGCTTTCATCAATCGATAATCAACTTGGTGGGTTAAAAAATTATCTACCTTTAAAATATTCTCTCCTAGAATATTGCCATCTGTTAAGATGCGTTCCTCAAGTAACTGCATAAATCTCCTTTGATTCAAATAGAAAAAGCCTGCCGCAAAGTTAGAAACCATAAGAGTTCCTCACTTTGCAAGGTTAAAAACCAAGCAAGCCTAAAAGCTTACTTATTGTTAGACATTAAGGTGTCTTGTAGAGACGCTGCGCCAATTCACAGCATAAATAAGTATGTCATTATTTAATTCATTATGATAATTTACTATTTTACCATGTTTCTTATTTTTTTCAATACCTACAGAGATATGATAAAAGCATCTCCAGCATTAAGCTAAAAAAATTCTTTGCTGGTTCTAGCTAACTCCATATCATTTAAATGGAATCACCATTCCAAATGGAATTTTTGACAATAACATAATCAACATGACGCAAACTGTCTAAATCTTTACCACCCGCGTAAGAAATGGACGATTGCAAATCTTGTTGCATTTCAGTCAGGGTGTCTGATAAATGGCCTTTTGTAGGCAGTAAGATTTTTTTACCTTCTACATTTTTATGCTCGCCTTTTTGATATTCTGACGCCGACCCATAATATTCTTTAAACGTTTCACCATCCACTTCTACTGTTTTTCCAGGACTTTCAATATGCCCTGCAAAAAGCGAACCAATCATGACCATACTCGCTCCAAAGCGGATGGATTTAGCGATATCACCATGTGTGCGAATCCCACCATCAGCAATGATAGGCTTACGAGCTGCCTTTGCGCACCAGCGCAGTGCTGCTAACTGCCAACCACCTGTACCGAAACCTGTTTTTACTTTAGTGATACAAACTTTTCCTGGGCCAATACCTACTTTAGTGGCATCAGCACCTGCGTTTTCGAGTTCTCGTACAGCTTCTGGCGTACCAACATTTCCAGCAATGACAAATGTTTCTGGTAATTCAGTTTTGATATGCTTAATCATATCAATAACACTGTTAGCATGACCATGAGCAATATCAATGGTAATAAACTCAGGAGCATCCTCTTTCAAAGAAGTCACAAATTCATATTCGTAAGCTTTAACCCCAACAGAGATTGATGCAATCAAGCCTTGTTCATGCATGCGTTTGATAAAAGGTTTGCGGCTATCTTCATCAAAACGATGCATAATATAAAAATAGCCCTCTTTTGCCAACTGCTCAGCAATTGTTTCATCAATAATTGTTTGCATATTTGCTGGGATAACTGGTAGCTTGAACTGGTATTTTCCGAGTGTTACACTTGTATCTGCTTGTGAACGACTAGTAATAATGCACTTGTTAGGAATCAGTTGAATATCTTCATAATCAAATACAGGGATGTCATTAAACATAAGTTTCTCCTCTTTTGACACAGATGAAAGAAAATAAGTCAGTTCTCATCTTCTTCCCCACGTCCTTTATACAAAATGACCTTCCTATGACCTCTGATGATTAGAGGCATCTCTAGGTAAAAACTTACCTTTCCTTTTATAGTTTATTCATTTGTTTATGTTTTGTCAAATTTAAATGCTACTTTCAATTTAAATGTTCGTTTTTTTCGTTTATGAATTGTTACTTATTGAACGTAAGAGATGAAAAAATGCCAGTCCTACGGACCAACATTTCTGTTTATTTCTGAATTAAGCCTGCTTTCAACAGATAATCTCGAGCGACCTTATTAGCATCTGCTCCTTTAACAGATACCTTGTAGTTCATGTCCTGCATCTCTTTTTCAGTAATTTTTCCCGCTAATTGATTAAGAATGCCTTTTAATTCTGAATGTTTTGCTAATAAGGAGGCTTTCATCAAAGGAGCTCCCTGATAAGGTGGAAACAACTGTTTATCATCTTTTAAAACTTTCAAATGGTATTTCGTAATTTCAGCATCCGTAGAGTAAGCATCTGTTACTTGGATATCTCCTGATTGAATAGCTTGATAACGCAAGGCTGGCTCCATCGTCGCCACAGATAGCTGTAACCCATATTGAGATTGCATCCCCTTATAGCCATCTGCTCTGTCCTTAAATTCCAGAGTAAAACCAGCCTTTAAAGTATCAGCATGCGCTTTTAAATCAGAAATGGTTTCAATCTGATATTCCTCTGCCAATTTTTCTGGCATAGCAACAGCATACGTATTTTGGTAAGCAAATGGCTTGAGGAGGGTCAGTTTATCTTGCTTAGCAATGCCTTTTTTAGCATCCTCATAGACCTGCTTAGGATCATTAGACAAAGGTGGTTTGTCACGTAAAAGACTTGATGTTATGGTTCCTGTAAATTCAGGATAGATATCAATATCTCCAGATTTAAGGGCTTCATATAAGAAGCTAGTTTTCCCAAAATTAGATTTCAACTCAACGCTTATATCTGATTGGTCTTCAATTAATTCCTTATAGAGATTAATCAGAATATCGGGCTCTGCTCCCAATTTACCGGCAATAACCACTGTATCTTTTCCTTTTGAAAACTGACTAAGCACCATAGGAGTATATGATGCCAACAAGGCAAGAAAGGTGATTCCAAAACTAATCATAATTCGTCGCAAGGAAGCTTTCTCAAGGTACTGTAACAAACTATTGAAAATAATAGCTAGCAGCGCTGAAGAAATAGCCCCTATCAGAATCAGGTTAGCATTATTACGATCAATCCCCAATAAGATGAAAGAGCCAAGTCCACCGGCTCCTATCAAGGAAGCTAAAGTAGCTGTGCCAATAATCATGACTGCTGACGTCCGCACACCTGACATAATGACAGGCATGGCAATTGGAATCTCAAATGTTTTCAAACGCTCCCATTTGGTCATCCCAAACGCTGTCCCTGCTTCCACGAGACTTGGGTCAATACCATTTAACCCTGTGATGGTGTTCTGTAAAATCGGAAAAATCGTATAGATAACTAAAGCTGTCACTGCAGGCAACGTTCCAATTCCCATTAAAGGGATGAAAAGACCAAGCAAAGCCAGTGAGGGAATGGTTTGAAAAACACCTGTTACCTGTAACATAATGTCTGACCAACGTTTGCTGCGACTGAGAAGAGCTGCTAAAGGCACGCCTATTAGCAAGGCGATCATAAGAGATAAAAGGGAAATTTGCAGGTGTTCCCCCAGAGCCGCCAGCCATTCATTAAAACGGTTTTGGAAAGTTACAAACAAACTAGGCATGCTCATCACCTCCAAATAAATTGGCCACAAAAGCATTAGCAGGGTGGGTCTTAATCATTTCTGGGCGATCCAGTTGCACAATTTCTCCCTCATTTAAAATAGCCACGCGGTCTCCTAATTTAATAGCCTCATCAATATCATGTGTCACAAATACAATCGTCATGTCAAACTCCTTGTGAAGACTCAACATTAACTCTTGCAATTGTTTACGTGAAATAGGATCTAAGGCTGAAAATGGTTCATCCATCAATAGAATTTTAGGATGAGAAATGATAGCACGTACAATACCAATACGTTGCTGTTCACCTCCCGATAAATCACTTGGGTAACGATCAAGATAATCTTTAGCAGGTAGGCCCACCTTATCCAATAATTCTTCAGTTTTTTGTCTAATTTCTTCAGCTGACCATTGCTTCATCTCAGGGATAATCGCAATATTTTCAGCTACTGTGAGATTGGGGAAAAGAGCAATTTGCTGCAACACGTATCCAATAGATAGCCTCATCTCACGTAAATCTAACTCTTTCTGTGGGACGTTATTCAGTAAAATATCTCCAGAGCTTGGTTCAATAAGGCAGTTAATCATTTTTAAAAGTGTGGTTTTCCCCGATCCGCTGGGACCAACCAGCACAAAAAATTCACGGTCATTAATTTGAAAGGTCTGCTCTTGCAAAACCTTTGTCTGACCAAAAGTTTTAGAAACATTATTAAAACGTATCATTATTTCTCCAATTCATTGGTTAAAGCAACAGCATAAAAGCTGATGAGTTCATTCAACCTGTCTCTCTGTCATTTTTTCTCAAAACGTTCTGAGTAACTACAAGGAATCACTGCATGCCCTACCATTTTTAGACAAACGCATCTACTAATTAAAGGGACTCTTAGGTATCCTCAGTAAGGTAGAAACTACCAATTCTCAAAAACATTTTCTCTCATTATTTTCTTGTCGTTTGTTGTTGACCATTATAAAAAGTTTCCCACTATAAGTCAAATAATGAGACTATTACCCCCTTATAGAAAAACAGGTCACTGTGTCAGCCTATCTCTCCAAAATTACCTTATCAAAAATCCTAGACTTGCCTATGATGATAGATAAGCAGATTAATTGTCTTTTCTAGAAAATACAGCTATCATACAATTATGAAAAATGCCATTTCCATTTTAGCGCTCTTAACACCTGAAAACCAACTTGAAGAGACGTTTATTAGAGAGCTTTCCCACCACTTCTCACACCTTTTTGAGGTGACTATTCTCACTAGCAAAGCCAACATTCAGTCAAATCAATTGTCGACTTTCCAAGGAATTTTCAGTTTCCATGAGCATGACATTGACTTGCCTACACTCTATTTCAAAACCTCTCAACATGGTCAGGGATTTTTAGTGACAGAAAGTGTATTTGATCAAGCAACAACAGTCTTATCGTTAAGCCAATACCTCACTAGATTTTACCAAAAATTTGATGGACATTTTTTAGAGTACCTTCCTTTGCAAGCAAGATTATCTGATGCAAATGGAAACATCATAGTCGATAATCATGCTTTTAATGGAAGTTTTTTGCCAACTACTGATAAAGAAATAGAAGATTGGATTCTTACTGAATTGCGTTTATCAGATAACCCTTGTAAAACTTTCCTACTTCCTTCGGGTTCATTGGATCATATTTACATGCAGCATTATCAAGCTCTTAAAAATCCTCAAGGTCAGCTGGTGGGAGTTTTGGATACCGTCCAAGACATTAAACCGTTATTAAGCCAGTATTTAGAAGAAACTGGACAAGCCATTGTTGGCTGGTCCGATGTGACATCAGGTCCTTCCATTTTAGATCACTAAACTTGATTTTAATAGGGAGTCCAGCCTAAATCATCAACGCACAAGAAGCAATCAAGAACACTTGGAAACATCAAAACCTTTCTTCTTGACTGCTTTTTTTGATGACTGAATCGGTAAGTCTCACTTATAAAGAATAAGCCATCCCAGTAAACCATTTTTCTAAAGATTATTATTCTTATGGACTCATCCCTTGCTAGTCACGAGTAACTGGTTGCGGTCCATAACTTTGCGACACTGGCATCAGCTCAATACGATTAACATTAACATGAGGGGGCTGATGAATCACCCATGATACGGTTGACGCAATATCTTGAGGTTGAATGGCATGTGCTCCTTGATAAATGGCCTTCACCCGTTCCTCATCACCATTAAAGCGGACCTTTGAAAATTCTGTCCCTTCACATAGACCGGGTTCAATATTGGTCACACGTATATGGCTACCTGCTAAATCAGCTCGTAAATTGAGTGAGAACTGCTTAACAAAAGCCTTGCTAGCCCCATAAATATTAGCTCCCGGATAGGGAATTGTCCCTGCGGTTGACCCTAAATTAATAATAATACCATCATCTTTGGAGACCATATTTGGTAATAATTGACGTGTGAGATAAATCAACCCAACAATATTGGTATTAATCATCGTCATCCAATTCTCAAAATCGGCTTCATAAGCCTTATCAAGTCCCAATGCCAAGCCTGCATTATTAACTAAAATAGTAATATCTTGCCACTGATTTGGTAGACTTGCCAAAGCATCATCAATCGCTTTGATATCTGTGACATCCATCTGCAAAGGGTAAAAGTTGTCTGACCCAAAGCTCGTTTCTAAGGCCTTGAGTTTCTCAAGACGACGAGCGGCACCAATAACCTTTATCCCATCTGCAATTAATTGTTCGACAATGGCTCTGCCAAAACCGGCTGAAGCCCCTGTTACTAAGGCAATATTTCCCATACTTTTCCTCACCTTCAAAAAAAACGAGATGGTCTGGCCAACTCGTTTTTAATAATGTCAATTAGTCTTAGGACAACTTCTAACACATCACTTAGCAGTTAGAATCCTATATCAAGGGGTCTTTTACCCTTGGCTTTCAATAGCTTGTGCTGCTGTAATAATAGCTAATTTGTAAATATCTTCAGCGCTTGAGCCACGAGATAAATCATTAACAGGTTTGTTCAATCCTTGTAAGATTGGTCCAATAGCATCAAACATTCCTAAACGTTGTGCAATTTTGTAACCAATATTTCCAGACTGCAAGTCAGGGAAAACGAAAGTATTAGCTTGACCAGCAACCGCTGAATCTGGTGCTTTGATAGCTGCTGTTTCAGGAACAAAGGCTGCATCAAATTGCAACTCGCCATCAAGTGCCAAATCAGGGTTCAACCCTTTAGCAATTTCTGTTGCTTCTCTTACCTTATCAACTTGAGGCGCCTTACCAGAACCTTTTGTTGAGAAGCTTAACATAGCAATTTTAGGATCAATATCAAAGATTTTAGCTGTTTCAGCTGTATTAACAGCGATTTCTGCCAATTCTTGTGCTGTTGGGTCAATATTGATAGCACAATCAGCAAACACGTAACGCTCGCTCGTATTTTCGCGGTTCATCAAGAAGACACCTGAAGTCCTTGAGATACCTGGTTTTGTTTTGATGATTTGAAGAGCTGGACGAACAGTGTCAGCTGTTGAATGAATAGCCCCTGATACCATTCCATCTGCTAATCCCATTTTAACCAACATAACACCAAAGTAATTAACATCACGAAGCATTTTATCGGCATCTTCAAGCGTTGCTTTTCCTTTACGGACCTCAACAAAAGCTTCTTTCATCTTTTCAAAGTCAGCATAGTCATTTGGATTAATGATAGTATAGTCTTGATCAGCAAAACCTAATTTTGTTAAAAGGCTGCGAACCTCTTCTGACTGTCCAAGGATAATCGGTTCTAAAAGTCCTTCAAATTTCAAACGAGCAGCTGCACGAACCACACGTTCATCATTTCCCTCTGGAAAAACAATTTTCATGTTTTTTCCAAGAATCTTTTCTCTTAAACCACCGAATAAACTACGAATACTCATTATTTATTAACCTCTATCTTTTTTTCTGTAAATCTATGATAACGCTCTCAAAGTCATCTGTCAAGTTTATTGCATGTCTACACTCATTTTCTGTAAACGGATCTTTAAAATTCAAGTAATGGCAATGTAAGGCCTGCCTTGTTATTCCTAGGTCCAAGCGACCCCCATAGAGATCATCCCCTAACAGAGGAAAACCAAGGTGGGCAAAATGAACCCTAATCTGGTGGGTACGTCCCGTATGCAATTTAATATCTACCAAGTGCACATTTTCTGGATAGCGAGCGACCACCTTGTAGCTGGTCTTAGCATATTTCCCCATGGGATCCACCGCTCGTGTAATGATACTATCTTTAGATCGCCCAATTGGTGCCACAATATCCCCTTCGTCGGGTAGAGCACCTTGACCAGAAACGAGGGCAAAATAACGTTTCTCAATGGCACGAGTTTGGAGCTGCTTATCTAATCTTGCATGAGCATAGCCATGCTTAGCAAATAACATCAATCCACTCGTATCTCTATCTAAACGAGTCACGATATGCACTTGTTGGTCGGGATAATTCTTTTTCACATAATATGCCTTGATAAAGTTGGCAATAGTATTGGAATGAATGGCACTCGGAATACTGGCAAAGCCAACGGGTTTATTAATGACTAGAAAATGATCATCTTCATAGACAATGTCCAAGTCAAAAGGAATCGCTTCCAGCTTTTCAAAAGGCTCTTCTTTTGGAATGTCAATAGTTACCACATCCCCAATATCTAATAAATAAATGGCATTCTGTTCGATACCATTTACTAATATATTACCACCCTTATATTTGATTTTCGCCAATAGTCCTTTGGAGACATCATGACTTTTTAACAGAGTTTTTACTTTTGTTCGTTTGTCTGCTACAAATTCAAATCTCATGAGTCAATCTCTCCAATAAAGGCATCCTTGACCCTTTCCCAAAAGCTCGTATGACTTGGAGATGAAACAAAATGAATTTTCTCATCGTCGATAAAATACTCCACTTTAGTGACATTTTTGAGCTGATAGGTTTTATTATCAATGGAAATGGTATAAATACCTAAGCGTTTCGGCACCAACTCAATCTTATCTTTTTTTGGAATAATGACTGATGAGCCCAAGGTTCTAAAGACACGATTATTAAGGCTAGAAATTTCCGTTAATTGGAGAGCTTCAATCGTCGGATGTAAGACAGCTCCTCCTAAGGATTTATTATATGCTGTACTTCCAGTAGGCGTTGATACAGAAATGCCATCACCTCTGAAGCTTTCAAATTTCACATGGTTGATGATAACATCTGCTACCATTGTCTTTTCGATGCGCTTGACTGTAGCCTCATTTAAGGCACGCGCTTTAATAACACGGCCATCATCCAAACTAATAACCACTGTCAGGATGGGATAGGAGATTTGCTCTCCTTTGTCTTTTCTTAAATTATCAATTAATTTATCAACTTCAAAATCACGATAATCGGTATAAAATCCCAGGTGACCTGTATGGATTCCTACAAAACGTACCTTATCTAATTCTTTTTCATACATGTGAAAGGCAGATAAGAGCATCCCATCCCCGCCAATAGAAATCACGATGTCTGGATTTTTCTTTGATAAGTAAAAATCAGGATCATCTTTAAATACGGCGAAAAGTTTAGAGGCAACGCGTTTGCTTTGATATTTGCCATTCGCAATAATGGCAACTCGCTTCACCTTATCTGTATAATTCATCTGTGTCATCACTATTTCCTACACCATCACTTAAATTTCGTGTCACGGGGTCAAACAATAATTGAGCCTCCCGAATATCTTCTCGAATTTTACGCATTTCTTCGTCTAATTCTAAGGCAATTTTTGCGGTCACTTCAAGTCGTTTTTTGATTTCTTCTGGGAAATCTCCGCCATATTTATAGTTCAACGAATGTTCAATCGTTGCCCAAAAATTCATCGCTAAAGTACGGATTTGAATTTCAGCTAGAACCTTTTTTTGACCTTCAATGGTATCAACAGGATACTCAACAACCACATGGTAAGACCTGTAGCCACTGGATTTCATATTGCGAATGTAATCTCGTTCATAGACAATTGTCATGTCTTGCCGCTGACGTAGCAAAGCTAAAACCTCTTCAACATCATCTACAAATTGCACCATAATACGGAGACCGGCAATATCTTGGATGTCTTGCGCTATATTTTCTTCAAGAACCCCACGCAGGACCATTTTTTCTTTGATGCTTTCAACTGATTTCACCCGTCCTGTTACAAACTCAATAGGGGAATAACGATTTTGCTTACGAAATTGCTTGCGAATACCACGCAATTTAATTTTTAATTCACCAACGGTTTGAATGTAAGGGTCTAAGAATTCTTCCCAATCTAAAGCCACCTGTTTTCTCCTTTCTTGTCAAAGCTAGGATATTAATATAAAATTGAAATAACAATTTATTATAGCACAAATTAAGTTTAAAAGGAATTTCCCATGACCAACCTAGAAATTGAATACAAAACCTTATTAACCAAAGATGAATACAATCGTCTCCTTTCTCAAATGAGTCATGTAGCTCCAGTGACACAGACTAATTATTACATCGACACCGAGGGGTTTGATTTAAAAGCTAATAAGATGTCACTGCGCATTCGTACCTTTACAAATAGTGCCGAACTAACCTTGAAAGTTCCTGAAAAAGTTGGTAACCGTGAATACAATCTCCCCCTTACTCTTGAGCAAGCAAAAGACATGATTAAGCATGGGCACTTGCCAGAGTCGCCAGCTCTTGACATAATCACTTCTATTGGGATTGATTTAGAGGCTCTTAAAACGTTTGGACATTTGACAACTATTCGGAGAGAAAGCGATACCCCAATTGGGAAAATGGCTTTGGATTACAATCAGTATGCCAATACTAAAGACTATGAATTAGAGTTAGAAGTTACTGATCCAATCAAAGGAAAAATCGATTTTGATCTTTTTTTAACCCAACATCAGATTGCCTTTAAGTATGCTAAAAGCAAAGTTGCGCGTTTTAGCAAAACCTTGAAGAATCCTAGAAATAGCAGATAAAAGCAACAGAAAGACTGAAATTTTTCTGTTTTTTTGTTAAAATAGTAATGTTAATGAATCACTTTGAATAAAACTTGGAATTTCTTCCTGTTTATTCTACTTGTTGAAATGAAGGAGCTAAATTTATCATGACTGAACGATATGCTGACAAGCAAATCAAACTGTTCTCACTCACATCAAATCTCCCGATTGCCGAGAAAATTTCGAAAGCATCTGGAATTCCTCTTGGGAAAATTTCTTCCCGCCAATTCTCTGATGGGGAAATTATGATTAACATTGAAGAAACAGTTCGTGGCGATGATCTTTACATCATTCAATCCACTAGTTTTCCTGTCAATGATAACCTTTGGGAATTACTCATCATGATTGATGCTTGTAAACGTGCTAGCGCCAACACTGTCAATATTGTTTTACCTTATTTTGGATACTCACGCCAAGATCGCGTAGCTAAATCTCGTGAACCTATCACAGCTAAATTAGTTGCTAACATGCTAACCAAAGCTGGTATTGACCGCGTTGTCACACTTGACTTGCATGCCGTTCAAGTACAGGGCTTCTTTGATATTCCAGTGGATAATCTTTTCACAGTGCCATTGTTTGCAGAGCATTACAGCCAACTTGGCTTGGCAGGTGCCGATACTGTTGTAGTGAGCCCAAAAAATTCTGGCATTAAACGTGCTAGAAGCTTAGCAGAGTATCTGGATTCTCCAATTGCTATTATTGACTACGCACAGGATGACTCAGAGCGTGAAGAGGGCTATGTTATCGGTGATGTTTCTGGTAAAAAAGCTATTTTGATTGATGATATTCTTAACACTGGAAAAACTTTTGCAGAAGCTGCTAAGATCCTTGAACGAGCAGGTGCAACTGACATTTACGCCGTTGCTAGTCACGGATTGTTTGCGGGTGGTGCTGCTGATGTTTTGGAAACTGCTCCGATTAAAGAAATTATCGTTACAGATTCTGTTAAGACCAAAAACCGTGTCCCAGAAAATGTCACTTACCTTAGTGCTAGCGACTTGATTGCAGAAGCAATCATCCGAATTCACGAAAGAAAACCATTGAGTCCTCTTTTCTCCTATAAACCCAAAGGTAAACATGACGCATGATTTATTTTGACAACGCTGCTACTACCCCACTTAGTCCCTCTGTCATCACAGTAATGACAGAGACGATGACAGATGTTTTTGGCAATCCTTCTAGTATTCACTCTTACGGACGCCAAGCAAGCAAAACTCTCAGAGAATCTCGCCAAACAATCGCCAATCTCTTAGACGTTAATGCTCGCCACATTACTTTCACTTCTGGGGGGACAGAAAGCAACAATACAGCTATTAAAGGCTACGCCTTGGCTAATCAAAATAAGGGTAAGCACCTCATCACAACTGCTATTGAGCACCATTCTGTTCTTCACACTATGGCCTATCTTGAAGACCGATTTGGATTCGAGGTGACTTATTTGCCTTGCCAAAATGGAACAATTGATTTGGCTGACGTTAAAAAGGCGCTCCGAGATGATACGATTTTAGTAAGTATGATGTATGCTAATAATGAAACAGGTGATGTCTTACCTATTCAAGAGATTGGAAACCTCCTTAGAGACCATCAAGCGGTTTTTCACGTAGATGCTGTACAAGCTATCGGAAAATTTGATATTTTTCCTGAGCAGTTGGGGATTGATTTCTTATCAGCGTCTGCTCATAAATTTCACGGTCCTAAGGGGATTGGATTCCTTTATAGTAGAGGAATGATTATGGACTCCCTGCTTCATGGGGGAGAACAAGAACATAAACGCAGAGCTAGCACTGAAAACTTACCAGGCATTGTGGGGATGGCACAAGCTCTAAAAGATGCTTTAACTAACTGTCTGTCAGCAACCAATCATATCACTTCTTTACGAGATCACTTGTTGGAACAACTAGAGGGACTCTCTTATTACCTTAATCAAGGCTCAAGCTCTCTTCCACAGGTGATTAACATTGGCTTTCCTGGCTATCAAAATGGAGTCCTACTAACCCAACTTGACTTAGCTGGTTTTGCAGTGTCGACAGGATCTGCTTGTACAGCTGGAACCGTTGAGCCAAGTCATGTACTTGCAGCTTACTATGGCAAAGAGTCTCATCGCCTAACAGAATCCATTCGCATCAGCCTGTCAGATCAAAATACTTTCGAAGAAGTCACTCAATTGGCTCAAGCCTTACGAAAAATTCTAGGAGAATCAGATGGCATTTGAAAAAGAAATTACTTTAGAAGACTGTAACTATCGTTACCAAATCAGTCCAACTGTCAAAAAATACACTTTAAGAGACACTACTTTTACACAAACCAAGGTGGGGCATTATCAGTTAACCCGCTTGTTAGAAAAAGTTCCTAATTCAGGAGAAGGTTTTCCTTTAAAAATTACGATAAATAAAGAACTCGATGGTTTTAAACTCGCTATTACGGATCAATCTGGTCTTAGGTTAGTTAATATTTTTAAATCTGAAGATAATAAAATTCTTCAAGACAAGTTTTATTTCCTTATGGATAGCCTTGTCGAACGTGATATTTTTAGTAAAACAAAAGTCTAAGCTAATCAATTGTATTTCTCTTCCCAACGTACTATAATGGTGCTATCAAAAAGGGAGGTAACAGACAATGATTGACATTAGCTATTTAAACAATAACAAACAGGAAAAGCAGATTTCCTACGCTAGTTATGATGACTATAAACAGGCGCAATTAGCTTGTCAAATTGCTATTGCAGATTATTTCCCTGTTAACAAGGTAATGGTAGATGGCCAGCAACTAGATTATAAGGGACAGTTTGGTAACCTCTACTTTTTCCTTGAGCAACAAGGCCTTCACTAAAATAGCAAAGCTAAGAAGTTTTTTCTTAGCTTTTTTTATCTTCTTATAAACCAGTTACGGTTTCTATGAAAGGAAATCTTTCACAAAATAATGAACAAAACGTTGCATTTTTCACAAACTTTCTGTTACAATAAAGAAAGATAAATGTAATGACAATTCTATAAGGAGTTAAACAGTGGTTATTGATAAATCTATTCCAAAAGCGACCGCAAAACGCTTATCACTCTATTACCGCATTTTCAAACGTTTTCATGCTGATCAGGTTGAAAAAGCAAGCTCTAAACAAATTGCAGATGCTATGGGCATTGATTCGGCAACTGTTCGTCGAGATTTTTCTTATTTTGGAGAATTAGGACGTCGTGGCTTTGGTTATGATGTCACCAAATTAATGAATTTCTTTGCTGATTTACTTAACGATCACTCTACTACTAACGTGATTTTAGTTGGATGTGGTAACATTGGTCGCGCACTCTTACACTACCGTTTCCATGACCGTAATAAAATGCAGATTGCAATGGGATTTGATACTGATGATAACCCTCTTGTAGGGACCAAGACCACTGATGGTATTCCAATTTATGGGATTTCAACCATCAAAGACCGACTTGACAATACTGATATTGAAACGGCTATCTTAACTGTGCCAAGTATCTATGCTCAAGAAGTATCCGAACAACTCATTGAAGCTGGTATTAAAGGGATTCTAAGTTTCGCTCCTGTCCATTTACAGGTTCCAAAAGGTGTGATTGTCCAATCCGTTGATTTAACTAGCGAATTGCAAACCCTTCTCTATTTTATGAATCAAAACCATCTTGACTAAGGAGGTACAATGTCCAAACCCATTATTGGAATAAGTGCAAACCAAAGATTAAATATCGCTCTAGATAATCTGCCGTGGTCATATGCGCCTACTGGTTTTGTCCAGGCAGTTACTGATGCAGGTGGCTTACCGCTTCTACTACCAATTGGTGATGAATCAGCTGCTAAGGTGTATGTGTCCATGGTCGATAAAATAATCTTGATTGGGGGACAAAATGTAGACCCTAAATATTATCAAGAAGAAAAAGCTGCCTTTGTTGATGATTTCTCACCCGAACGAGATCACTTTGAACTAGCCATCATTAAAGAAGCTATAGCCCAGAAAAAACCTATTTTAGGCGTCTGTCGTGGGACTCAGTTAATGAACGTTGCCTTAGGTGGCAGTTTAAACCAGAATATCCCTTCCCATTGGCAAGATGCTCCTTCTGATTTTCTATCGCATGAAATGATTGTGGATGAAGATTCCATTTTATATCCTATCTATGGTAAGAAAACTGTCATTAATTCTTTTCATCATCAAAGTCTGAAAAAGGTAGCTGATGATTTAAAAGTTATTGCAAGAGACCCTCGTGATGGAACGATTGAAGCTGTTGTTTCTACTAACGAGGCTATTCCTTTTTTGGGTGTTCAATGGCATCCTGAGTTGCTTCAAGGTTTTCGCAAGGAAGATTTACAACTCTTTGATTTATTTGTCAATGACTTTGAAGCTAGAAAAGAGATGATTTTTCTCGGAAACTATAATAAGATTGATAACTAACGATGATGTGATCCAGGCAAATGATGCCTAGGTCTTCACATGATCGTTTTATTTTTTCAGTAAAAGCGTAATCATTAGGACTCGGGTCAATACTTCCTGATGGGTGATTGTGAACCACAATAAGACTTGTTGCCATATTTTTACAAGCGTAATATAAAATTTCTCTAGGTTCTGCGATCGAACGTCTGACTGTCCCTATAAAAATCGTTTTCTCTTCAATCACGCGATTTTGACTATCTAAATACAGAACCACTAAATGCTCCTGCTTTTTATCGCCTAAAACAGCCATCATCTTCTCTGCAATCTGAACACTCGAAAGAATCCTCTCAGACATTGTTTGCTCAGTTGCTTGAATCCTAGCAGCCAATTCAATCATTGCTTTGATTTCAATTGCTTTAACTTTACCGATTCCCGCTAAGGTTTGTAATTCTTGCAGGGACAGCTTTTTAAAATCTGCTAAGCTTTCTAAATGTGACAACAGGTAAGAAGATAATTCCAAAACGTGTTTTTCTTTATTTCCTGTCCTTAATAAAATGGCTAATAATTCTTGGTTGCTTAAGGCTTCGGCCCCCATGCGCATTAACCGTTCTCTTGGCATCAGCTTTATATCATCGCATTTGATCGAATACATCTCACTACCTCCCTATCTATTTATTCGATAAAAAAACAAGTTTCTTATTAAGAAACCTGTTTTTTTTGAATGGCTTGTTTTTTCTGGATGTTATCCTTAATGACTTGATAGAGAGTTGCTGCTAAAGGGACGGCGATAATCATCCCAACAATTCCTCTTAGGGAAGCTCCAATAGTAATGGCCATTAACACCCACATTGCTGGCAGACCAATGGAACCTCCCACCACTCTTGGATAGATAAAATTTCCTTCAATTTGTTGTAAAATAATTAAAAACACAATAAACACAATCGCTTGCGACATGGATTGGGTCATGATTAAAACAAAACCAATTGCTGCACCAATGGAAGCTCCGACAACTGGAATTAATGCAGTGAAGGCCACTAATACCCCAATAGTTCCGGCAAATGGTAATTGTAGTAAAAACATTCCCGTCGTTGTGAGCGTCCCTAAAATCATAGCTTCTAAGGTCTGGCTGACAAAGAAACCATGAAAACGATGGTGTAATAAATCAACTAGATAATGAATACGCTGAGCATATTTACCAGTATAAGTATCCACCAAGGTATTTCCTTGACGACAAAGACTCTCTTTGTTGGCCAGGACATAGAGTGAAAAGACAAAACTGATGAAAAGGTTGATAATTGCAGATGCGATAACCGTTACTGACGTCAAGATATTCGTTAGGACACCGATAAATTGTTTTAATAATTGTTGACTATAACTCGTAATGGTTTGTGTTAGTTTGGCATCACCACCAATATATTTGATGACACGTGCTAATAATTTATTATGTTCTAACTGATTAACCACTTCTTTAATAGATGGTGTATCAAATTTTGTTAAGGTGCTGATGCTAGCAATTAAATCTGGGATGACAATTGAGATAATCCAAGTGATTAAAATAAAAAAGGTCAGATAAGCTAGCAACATACAGATGCCTCGCTTAACTTTTAAAACGAGGGGACTTCCTTTAAAAGCGTAGACATATGCTTTTTCATAAGCACTCATGACAATATTAACAATATAAGCTCCTGCTGCTCCATAGAGAAAGGGGAGACTTGTTTTATAAATAGTTCTTACAATATCAGTTCCATTTTCCCAGTTGGCTAAAATAGCATAACAAAGAATAAATGTCACAACAAGATAGAGGATATGTTTTTTTTCAAATTTCATGGTAACTCCTTCTTTTCCATTATACACTAAATTGCAAAACAGGGATACCCGAATCTCCTCATCGACATTAAGGGCAGTGAGAACTACTTGGACAAAGCATAATTGGCTATATTGACCTTCCTAGCATCATCTAAAAAGGTCATCATAGGCCAGTAGTTGCGGGTCTCTTAATGCTTTTATAAATAATCCTTAATAACTTGTGCCATTATAGCATAAGCCTGAAAATTAAGGTGTAGACCATCTAAGGTATAGCTATCTGCTAGTCCACCTTGTGCATCTTTAAGACAAGTATTGACGTCAATAAATTCTACAGAAGGAATCATGGATAATTCTTGATTAATGCTATCAATAACAGCATTGGTTCTAACTTTAACCGTCGTCTGGTATGCTGGATTCTGCGACACCGGTAATAATGACAGAAGGTAAATCTTACTATAGATGGAATGGCTTCGAATCTGGTTAATCAATTCTACAATAGTTGAAACAATATGATTCTTGTCAAATCCTAGACCAATGTCATTACAACCAATTAATAAAAAGACTTTTTCTGGTTCTAAATCAGTAATATGATCATCATAATGTGTCACTAACCACTGGCTATCAATTCCTGCAATACCTCGATTAATAAAAGGAAAGTCTGTTCCTAAGGCTTTTTTTAAGGGGAAAAACTCAATCAGTGAATCTCCGGCAAAAACAATACCCCCTTTTTCAGTACTCTTATTTTTATCATGGTAATCTGCTAGCTTCTTTTCTTGATAGCGTCGTAATTCTTCTGAAACAATTTCTAACATGTCAAACTCCTTATTATTACCTATAGTATAACAAAAAGATTGACTCTATTCAGTATCCAACGCTCTACATTAAACGACTAACATGTTAGTCATTGACCGTCTGGAGATCATCACTTACTATTGTAGAAAAAATTTACCTTTTTAAGCATATCCTCAGAAATGAGCCATTTTTTTTGTTACAATACTATTAACTGACTATTGTTTCAGGAGAGAGAAAACATGTTTAATAAGTTACAACCACGTTTAGATATACAGGCTAAGAGAAAGCCGCTACCTTATCGTTATTTTCAGACTGTCATCAATGATGGGCGACCTGATATTTTATTCCATTGGCATCCAGAATTAGAACTCATCTATGTTCAAGAAGGAACTGCTCGCTATCATATTGATAACGACTTTTTTAATGGTGAGACAGGTGATATTATTCTGGTTAGACCTAATGGCATGCACTCCATTCATCCTATTAACGGGGAAACTCATATGTTTGAAACTTTTCAGTTCCATTTGGATATGATTGGATCTTCCATTGGTGATCAAGTGACTAATCGGTATTTACAGCCCCTACAAGACAGCACTTACAAATTTTTGCCTTGCATTAAACCTGATATGCCGGGTTATGATGCTTTAAAAGACTGCTTGTTTTTGATTTTCAGCTTATCCAAAGAAGAGGATCGTCATTTTGAATTACTCTTAAAGGCTAAACTACACGAATTCTTATACTTATTATATTACCACCGCTATGTCATCCGAAAATACACTGATGATATCCATCGAAAAAATGAAAAAATTCGAGAACTGGTTGCTTACATCAATAATAACTACCATCAGACATTGACTATCGATTTTTTAGCCGACTTTATTGGTTACAGTAAGACTCATTTTATGGCTATTTTTAAGCAACATACCGGTAACTCCTGTACTGAATTTATTATTCAAGTAAGACTTAACAAGGCTTGCGAATTGTTGGTCAATTCAAACAAGCCTATTGTTGAAATTGCTAATGGGATTGGCTTTAACAATCTTTCTAACTTTAATCGCCAATTTAAACAATATTATGACATGACACCAAGTCACTACCGCAAGCAATACACTAAGACCAAAGAAAGTCGCTCTCTTATCAGTTCAAACATAAGCAATAACTAAACTACTATATTAAAAAACCGAGTACTTTCTAAAAGAATACTCGGTTTTTTTAATGTATCTACATCAATACTTCTCTCACAAATCCTGTGTCAGCTTCATTAACAACTAAGAAAATGGTGGCACCGGATAAGAGGCGCGTGCTACCTGAAACCACTTGTGATTTTTTATTGTGAATTTGTGTTGTGATTAAGACATTGTCAGGTAGTTTCAAGTCTCTGACATACTTTCCTGCAATCTTGTCTCCGACCGTTAATTCAATCAGAGTTGGCTCTACTAAGTCAGTAGGATGTTTAATGGCCATTTTATCAAGCATTGCTTCATAAATAGGTTGACCATTTAATAAGTCCATTACCAAATAGGACACAAAAGTCACTACCGCTATAGCCATCAATGGCTTCAAATCTCCAACCATTTCAGTCACCAAAATCATCCCCGTTAGGGGGGCCTTGGAGATAGCCGCAAAATAGCCTGCCATGCCTAAAACCAAGAAAAGAGGTAGAAAGCGCTGATTGAGTAATCCTAATTGTAGAGCTGTTTGCCCAAATAACAACCCTGCCAGAGCACCGAGCGTTAGAATCGGTAAGAAAATACCACCAGGTAGACCGCTGCCATAGCTAAACATGCTAACAATAAAGCGAATAAGGAAATAAAGGAGAATGGTGATTAAGGGGAGTTGCTGATGGGATAAGGCAAGAATTAAACCATGCCCCCCACCTAATAATTGTGGCAAGTAATAACCAATCGGTAATATCATAACCACCAGAATAATCCCATAAAAATGAGCTGGCAAATGCAGCCATCTCCCTAAAACACCGTAGAGTTTGTGAAAATCAAGAATGACTACTTCGTAGAGATAACCTAAGCCACCAAGAAAGAGCCCTAACAATAGCAATAACCAATATTGGTTAAGCCCTAAAAAAGGCATGGCTTTCGGCATACCAAGAACTGGTTTGAGACCAAAAATATTTAAGGAAATAAAGTTAGCGACCAAGCTTGCAACTAATGCTGTAATCCAGATTAGGCGAGAAAAATGATGGTAAATCTCCTCAACAACAAATAAAAGTCCTGCAATCGGGGCATTGAAAGCCGCTGATAGACCTGCTGCTGCTCCGCTGGCAATCAGAACTCGTTTTTCCAAACGGCTGGATTTGATGAGTTTAGCAAATCCCTTTGCTGACATGGCACCAAGTTGAATAGAGGGACCTTCACGACCAAGCATAAAGCCCATAGAAATGGCTAATGTTCCTCCTAGAAATTTTTTCCAGAGGATACTCCACCAATTTGGTAACAAAAGACCTTTAAGCTCTCCTTCGACATGAGGAATTCCAGACCCTTTAATATCAGGATCAGACTTAACCAAAAAGCCGACAAAAATAACAGCTAATAAGCTGATACCAACGATAGGAACTAATAAAAGGGGATTCTCATGAGCGGCATGATAGGATTCAATAACCGCTTCAGCCATCTTTTCAATAACCAATCGAAATAGACTAACCACAACTCCAGCTACAATGCCAACAATAATCCCACGCCAAACATAGGCAATAATGGACTTGTTTGAAAAGGTAAATTCATTTTTGTGATTTTCCATCTTTTCCTCTCTTTCTTTTGAATGCACTAGTACCATTGTATCAAAGACAGGCTTAAGTTACCAGTGCTTTTTAAGAGCTGGTTCTCAGACTGAATGGAGAATAGCAAAAAACACACTAGCCTACTAGCCAGCATGTTTTTTCTTAAAAGATTTAGGGGAAATTACCGTCAGGCCTCGGTCACTGCAGAACTGACACTTTTAGCAACAATATCAGCGACTCCTTCTTGGAAGGCGTCTGGAATAATATTAGTGGTGCTCAAAGCGTCATCTGGGACAAGACTAGCAATACCTTTTGCGGCAGCAATTTGCATCTCAACAGTAATGGTTTTTGCCCGTGCATCTAGTGCCCCCCTAAAAATCCCTGGGAAGGCAAGGACATTATTAATTTGGTTAGGAAAATCACTGCGGCCAGTACCTACAATGTAAGCCCCCGCTTCAAGGGCTTCATCAGGGTAAATCTCTGGAACAGGGTTGGCCATGGCAAAAATTACTGGGCGCTCTGCCATTTTACTGATCCACTCTGCTTTTAAGACTCCTGGTGCTGATACACCAATAAAGATATCTGCTCCTTCAAGAGCATCTTCTAAGGTACCTGATTTAAACTCACGATTAGTGACTTTCGCTATATCCAAATGATGTGGTGCTAACTGATCTGCCTCTTGTTCATTGATAATGCCAAATTTATCCACTACCGTCACTTTTGTCGCACCTGCTGCTAATAATTTACGGGTAATGGATAATCCAGCAGATCCACCACCGTTCACCACGATGGATACTTCATCAAGGGATTTTTGAAGGAGTTTCAAACTATTGAAGACAGCTGCCAACACCACAATAGCTGTTCCGTGCTGATCATCGTGAAAGACAGGAATATGACATTCCTTAATTAAGCGTTGCTCAATTTCAAAACAGCGGGGCGCACTAATATCTTCCAAGTTAATGCCACCAAAGGTTGGTGCAAGCGCCTTGACAATACTAATAATTTTTTCGGTATCTTTGGTATCTAATACAATTGGAATAGCGTCCACACCTGCAAATGCTTTAAAGAGTGCTGCTTTTCCTTCCATAACTGGCATGGCTGCTTCAGGGCCAATATCCCCCAGACCAAGAACCGCAGTACCATCACTGATAACGGCTACTGTATTTTTCTTGGTGGTTAAGTCATATGCTAATGTTTTATCTTTTGCGATGGCAGATGACACACTAGCTACACCTGGTGTATAGGCAATGCTCAAATCATGTTTATTTTTAATGTCAACTTTTGGTTGAACTTCCAATTTACCTCCGAACGTTTTGGCTTGTTCAAGGGCAAGTTGATCTAATTGATTTTCCATAGGGAATACCTCTCTTTTTTATTGGTTTGGATTAACTAAAAATAATTCTTAAAATAGCTGTCATAGTGATAACGGTAATAGCCCCACCTAAACGGGTAGCGACTTGGGCAAACGGCATTAGATTCATGCGGTCTGCAGTACTCAAAATAGCCACATCACCGGTTCCACCCATACCACTTTGACAAGCTGAAATAATTGCTGCTTCCACCGGGTTCATGTTAAGGAAACGAGAGACAAAGAAACCGACACTGACAACCGTTAACACCACACTAATCACCACAATAAAATATTGCCAGCTAAGGGTGGCCACAACATCTTTTAATGGGATATAAAGTAGTCCAAGCCCTGCCATTAGTGGAAAAGTAAAGTTGCTGGAAATAAATTTATAAAGTTGTTTGGCACCATTTTGTGTTTCTTGGGGGATAACATTCAGGTATTTCAAGAAGGCCGCCAAGATAATCATTAACACCGGTCCTGGAAAACCTGTTAAATGCTGTAACAAGCCACCGGCAATAAAAAGTGAACAAGCTGTTAAAACGCCTGCCCCCATTAATTTAACATCTAAGGCTCCAGAATTGTCTTTTAGGGCATCAGACATATCTTCGCTATGACCTATTTTAACTAATTGCCCTTGACCAGAATAACTTGGGTGCTTCTCTCCAAAACGGTTGAGCAAGGCCGTGCATAAGATAGCAAAGAAATTCCCAATAATGGTGGCTGGAATCAGTTGAGCCACTAATTGCTCACTTCCGACTCCTGTAATGGCACTGTAACCAAGGGATAAGGGTAAAATACCTTCACCAATTCCTCCAGCAAGGACTGGCGTCACAATATAAAAGAGGGTATGTTGCCAGTCTAATCCTAAAATGACGCCAACCAAAGTCCCTACTCCCATAGCACAAACCATTCCAAGTAACATCGGAATAATCATCCGAAAGAGTCCTTGAATCAAGATTTTACGATTCATGCCTAAAATACTACCACAGACCAGGCAGGCAATATAAAAATAAAGAAAATTCGCTTGCTTCATCAATACATTAGTCGCTTCTAATACATTGGGATTGAGGAGATTAAAAAAAACCAAAATCGAAGGGACTAAGAGCGATAAAATAGCTGGACCACCAAAATGTTTGAGACCTGGAATGGTAGCCCCAATGGTTCCTAGTAGCCAACCAAGAGTTAAAATAACAGCAAAGCCCCCCAGCATATTAACAGGCAATTGTTGGAGCCAGCCTGTGATCAAAATTAAGGTAGCTAAAACCAGATAAACAGGTAAAGGAACAGAGCCTATACGCCTGTTTTGCCATGCTTTTGAATGCTCAGACAAGTCTTGCCGAGGCATTTTCTTGCTTATTGTTTCCATGAAACAACCTCCTTTAGCGATAAGGTTAGTATAAAAGAGAAAGTTCCAAAAAAACAGTTTATTTAAGTTGTTTAACTACTTTAATTTTTTCAAGTTATTTAATTAATTTAAGCTAGCGAGTCATTTCTTATCGTGTTATACTCAATAAGAAGGAGACCTTATGAAAAAACCACTAAGTTTATGGGCCAGCCTATCGTTGATTTTGGTATCTATGATTGTTGTCACGACATCCCTTTTTTATGGGATTATGCTGCACGACACACACCAATCCATCAAAAATCAAGAAACTCACTTACTAACGTCAACTGGAAAAATGTTAGCCAACCATAAGGACATCAAAGAATTGCTCCTAAGCGACAAACCCAATACTAAAACGACTGCCTATACTAATTCCATCGCCTCTATTTATCATTTGGATTACGTAGTGGTTATGAATATGAAAGGTATCCGACTCACCCATCCTAACCCGAAAAATATCGGAAAACCTTTTCAAGGAGGTGATGAGGAGGCAGTTCTATCAGGAAAAAAGGTTATCTCTACCGCAAAAGGCACTTTAGGAAAGTCCCTCCGTTACCTTGTTCCGGTTTTTGACGGCAACAAACAGATTGGTGCTATTGCTGTTGGCATTAAACTGACCACCCTAAATGATGTGGCTTTAACATCAAAACGCAACTACACCTTATCCTTACTACTTTGTCTTCTCATTAGTTTACTGGTCACCAGTTTTATTTCTTTTCGACTCAAGCGTCAACTGCATCAGTTAGAACCAAGTGAAATTTACCAACTCTTTGAAGAGCGTAATGCCATGTTGGATCAAATCGAAGCCGCCGTATTTGTGGTAGATAAAACTGGTATTTTACAATTATGCAATCAGGCTGGACAAGAGTTAATCGCTCGAAAATGCCAGTTAGAAAAGCCAATTGGAAAACCTTTTAAATATCTTTTTCCTTCCTTTTCAAATCTTCAAATCCAGGAAGGGCACGAACAACTGTTTCGGTATGACGAAGAAGATTACCTCCTCGCTATCTCTCCAATTGCTGTCAAAAACGATCACCGAGGCCATATTATTTTCATGCGAGAAGCAGTTAAGGCCATTTATACTTTGGATCAATTAGCTTACACTACTGCCTACGCTTCTGCTCTTCAAGCCCAAACTCATAAATTCATGAATCAATTGCATGTTATTTATGGCTTAGTTGACATTGCTTACTATGACCAGTTGAAAATTTACCTAGACAGCATTTTAGAACCTGAAAATGAAATTATTACAAGTCTATCGGTTCTGGTTAAAGAGCCACTGCTAGCTAGTTTTCTCATTGGCGAACAGGATAAATACCAAGAATTAAATGTGCATCTCAAAATGGATGTTTTAAGCGAGATTCCTCATTCTGCTAGCAAAAAACAACTCAATCATTGTTTGATGATTTACCGCTTTATCCACACTAATCTCTTAACCATCCTGAGGCCCAAGTCGCTTGTATTGAGTATCCGATATGAGCAGAATCAATTAAGCAGTTACTATACCTTAACAGATGATTGGATCGATCTCGATCGGGTTCAACCTATTTTTGAACTTCCCTATTTTCAACAACTTTTAACAGATACAAACTCTCAATTTCAGCAGCATCAAACTGCAACAGAGTTACGGTTTTCGGTGACAGTACCCTATTTAGGAGGCTAGGATGAATGTTTTAATTATTGAAGATGATCCCATGGTGGATTTTATCCATCGCAATTACCTTGAAAAAACGGCTCTTTTTGACTCTATTATGTCTAGCAATTCCATGGCATCTGCCCAAAATATACTTATTACCTACGCTATTGACCTAATTTTACTGGACATTCACATTATAGATGGCAATGGTATTTCTTTTTTAGAAACCTTACGTGCCCAGCATCATCCTTGCGAAGTCATTATTATCTCTGCTGCAAACGATGGTAATAGTATCCGAGATGGGTTTCATTTGGGTATTATTGATTACCTTATCAAGCCCTTTACCTTCGAGCGATTTGAAGAAAGCATTCGACAATTTGTTGCCCATAGAGAACAATTGGCTAACCAGAAATTGGAGCAAGCTCAAATTGATCAACTGAAATGTTTGACCAACAAAAAAGACACTAAAAACACGCAACTATTAGAAAAAGGCCTCTCTGAATCAACCTTTCGATGGATTATGGAGAATATCCGGACCTTTGAAAAACCCTTTACCATTCAAGAACTGGCCACATCTTGTCATTTATCTCATGTTTCTGTCCGAAAATACATTGCTTATTTAGAAGAAAATAATCAGATAGACAGCCAACAAATTTTCACTAAAATTGGCCGTCCTTATCGGGTTTACTGGCCTTCATCACATTAATCAGCAAGCAAAAAAGACTGACTAGCCACTTCATTTCAAGAGTTAGCTCTTATTGTCTCAACTCTTGGCATATAGGTGACATCAGTCTTTTGTTTTTATTTGCGATACATTTTGAATTGGAGATAAAGGTCGTTATAGATACCTAACCATCTTGAGCCTAAATTATCATAGACTTCCAATTTTTTGACGATATCGTCAGTTGGGTAAAAGGCAGGATCGTTTTTAATCTCCTCTGGAAGCAAAGCCTTAGCTTTTTTGTTTGGTGTCGCATAACCAATATATTCAGCATTTTGCGCTGCATTTTCAGGACGATTGATAAAATTCAAAAAGGCATAAGCTTCTTTTTCATGTTTCATGGTTTTTGGAAGCACCAAATTATCGAACCAGAGATTGGACCCTTCCGAAGGAACAATATAGTGAAGGTGTTCATTGCTGTCTAACATTTCACTAGCCTCTCCGGAAAAGGTTATGCCAATCGCAGCATCGCCTTGAATCATGTATCCTTTCATTTCGTCAGCCACAATAGCTTTGACATTTGGCGTTAGCTGTTGAAGTTTACGTTCTGCAGCTTCTAAGTGCTCTCGATTTTTTGAGTTAACACTGTAACCAAAGGTGGTCAATCCAACGCCCAATATTTCGCGCGCTCCATCAATAAGCATGATGCTATTTTTATATTCGGGACGCCACAGATCTTCCCAGTGCATAGGCGCTTTATCCACTAGCTGATCATTATAGACAATCCCTACTGTTCCCCAAAAATAAGGTAAGGAATAATCATTATGAGGATCAAAGCTTTTTCCTAAAAATTCTTTACCAATATGCTCCATGCCAACCAATTTTGATTTATCCAGTTTGATCAGAAGATCTTCCTTGATCATCTTGTCAATGGTGTAGTCACTAGGAACAGCAATGTCATAAGTGGTTCCACCTTGTTTAATTTTGGTGTACATGGCTTCATTGGAATCGAAAGTCTCATATTGTACTTCAATACCTGTCTCTTTAGTAAATTTCTTTAGCAGAGCTGGGTCAATGTAATCTCCCCAGTTATAAATTACTAATTTGTCTGATTGACTACCAGAGCCAGAGTTTTTCTGCAAGATAAAGGAAAGACTTGTTAAAATAACAATAACGCCCAAAACTCCTGCCAAAAAAGAAGAAAGTTTACGCATGCTTTTCCTCCTTGTCTTGTGAAATATAATAATAACCGATCACTAAGAGGATGGAGAAAAAGAAAACGATGGTTGACAAAGCATTGATATCCAAGGAAATTCCCTGACGAGCCCGTGAATAAATCTCAACCGATAGAGTGGTAAAACCATTTCCAGTTAAAAAGAAGGTCACTGCAAAATCATCCAAAGAATAGGTAAAGGCCATAAAATAACCTGCAATAATACCAGGTGTCAAATAGGGGAGCATAACTTCTCTGAGCATTTGGAAATAATTGGCTCCCAAATCATAGGCTGCGTTGACCATGTCTTGATTCATCTCTTTCAAACGCGGTAACACCATTAAAACCACAATAGGAATAGAGAAAGCGATATGACTCAATAGAACAGACGACATTCCCAATTGCAATTTCAAGGAGGTGAAAAGAATCAAAAAGGAAGCACCAATCATAACATCCGGTGACACCATCAAAACATTGTTGGCAGATAATATCGCATTTTGGTATTTACGTTTGATGTGATGAATAAAAATAGCTCCAAAGGTCCCAATAATCGTTGCCAGTAAGGCACTGCTAAAAGCAAGAACAAAGGTTTGTAATAGAATCCCCATCAGGCGACTATCTTCAAACATGGTTTGGTAATGCTCAAATGTCACTCCTGTAAAACCATTCATGTCCCCACCCTTGTTGAAAGAATAGAAAATCAAATAAAAAATGGGAACATAGAGCAAAATAAAGACACTTGCTAAATAAAGATTGGCAAATTTTTTCATTTACTTTTCTCCTTTGTTAGCCACATAATAGCAACCATGGTCAAGATTAACACCACACCTATGGTTGATCCCATTCCCCAGTTTTGGGTTGTCAAAAAATGTTGTTCGATCGCTGTTCCAAGCGTAATCACACGGTTTCCACCAATCAAACGGGTTAACATAAAGAGACTCAAACTTGGGATAAAAACTGACTGGACACCTGCTCTAACCCCATTCAAGGAAAGAGGGAAGATAACCTTTGAAAAAGCTTGAAACTCATTGGCTCCTAGGTCACGACTGGCATTGATGACATTATGGTCAATATCATCCAAAGCATTAAAAATCGGTAAAATCATAAAAGGGAGTTCAATGTAAGAGGCTACAAAAATAAAGGAGAAATCCGTAAACAGGATTTGCTGTGGCCCAATTCCCATAAAGGTTAAAAAGCTATTAATTCCCCCTTGTTGACCAAAAATCCCCATAAAGGCGTAGGCCTTTAGCAATAAATTTACCCAGGTTGGCAAGATAATGAGCATAAGCCACAACTGCTTGTGCTTTAGGCGCGTTAAAAAGAGTGCCGTAGGATATGAAATTAAGAGCGTGACAAGTGTGATAATACCAGCGTATAAAATGGAATTCACACTCATTCTCAAATAGGTCCAAGAGCTAAAAAACGTTTCGTAATTGGCTAAAGTCACATGCCCTTCAATGTCAAAAAAGGACTTATAAAATAAGAGAGTAACCGGAGCCACAACAAAGAAGAGAATCCATAAGAAGTAAGGAATCGAAAAAAGGCTAGAGGTTTTCTTCATTACGCTCCTCCTCAATGGCATTAATCAATCCATCTTCTGGTTCGTCCATTTCCACATATTCTTCAATACGCGCATCGAATTCTTCCTCTGTCTCATTAAGACGCATGATATGAATATCTTCAGGGGTAAAGTCTAATCCGATAACTTCTCCCTCGATAGCTTTGCGGGTAGAATGAATCATCCACTCATTACCCAAGTCATCATAGGCGATAATTTCGTAGTGAACTCCCCGGAATAATTGGGTATCAACCTTAACTTGTAATTTCCCTTCTTCCGGCAAAGTGATTTGAAGATCTTCAGGACGGATAACCACTTCAACAGCTTCGTTGGGACGCATACCGCCATCGACCGATTCAAACGTTTTACCATTAAAAGAAACGAGGTAGTCTTCGATCATGGTACCATTGATAATATTAGACTCCCCGATAAAATTGGCAACAAAATGATTGATGGGTTCATCATAAATATCTACTGGCGTCCCTGACTGAACAATTTCCCCTTCATTCATCACAAAAATCCAATCACTCATGGCCAAGGCTTCTTCTTGATCGTGAGTAACAAAGACAAAGGTAATGCCTAGACGCTGTTGCAATTCACGCAATTCATACTGCATTTCCGTTCTGAGTTTTAAATCAAGAGCTGAAAGCGGCTCGTCAAGCAAGACCACACGAGGTTGATTGATAATCGCACGCGCAATAGCCACACGTTGACGTTGACCACCGGATAATTTTTGAATGGAACGATTTTCGTAACCTTCCAACTGAACCATTTTCAAGGTTTCTTTCACGCGCTTAGCAATCTCTTTCTTGTCCACTTTTTTCAGCTTCAAAGCAAAAGCAACGTTCTCAAAAACAGTCATATGAGGGAAAAGGGCATAATTCTGGAAAACAGTATGAATATCACGTTTATTAATCGGTAAATCATTAATACGTTCGCCATCCAAGTAAATATCCCCACTGGTAGCATCCAAAAGACCAGCCATAATATTCAAAATGGTTGATTTTCCAGAGCCTGAGGCACCTAATAAGGTGTAAAACTTTCCTTCTTCAAGGTCAAAATTAATATTCTTTAGGACCTGTGTTCCACTGTCCTCAAATGTTTTTGAAACATTGTTAAATGTGATAATTGGCTTAGTCAATTGTCATAAATCCTCCACGGTACTTTCTTTAATGATGATTAACGAGTGTTATAGGCTTTCTCCAATAATACGCACTTCTGGCTCAAGCCTAACGCCAGAATGGTTTTCAACTGCCTCAATAACATGGGCAATCAAATCTTCATAATCTTTAGCTGTGCCATCTGCCACATTGATCATAAAACCGGCATGTTTTTCAGAAACTTCCACACCTCCAACACGATGACCTTTAAGATTTGCTTCCATGATTAGTTGACCTGCAAAGTGTCCTGGAGGACGCTTAAAGACCGAGCCACAAGATGGAAATTCCAACGGTTGTTTGAGCTGGCGCAGATGATTCAAACGATTCATCTCTTGACTAATGTGATCGTAATTCCCTGGATTAAGGGCGAACTTAGTAGAAATAACAATATCACCAGTTTCTTGAATGACTGAGTGACGGTAGCCAAAGGCCATTTCTCGAGCTGAGAGGGTTTTTACTTCTCCACTTGGAGTAAGCACTTTAGCTGACAAGAAGATATGCGCTATCTCCCCGCCATAGGCACCCGCATTCATAAAAACAGCACCCCCAATACTTCCAGGAATGCCACATGCAAATTCGAATCCTGTTAAACTATGGAATTTTGCAATTTTAGTTGTTTCAATCAGGTTCGCTCCTGCTTCTGCTTCCAACGTGTATCCATTGATGCGGACTGCGTTTAATTTGTCAAACATGATGACAAAGCCACGAATACCTCCATCGCGGACAATCAGATTGCTAGCATTTCCCAAAACCATCCAAGGGATGTTCGCTTTATTGGCATAGGTCACAATGCGTGAAAGCTCGTAGTGATTTCTAGGAAAGGCTAAGAAATCAGCTGGGCCACCTACCTTAGTATAGGTATAGTTCTTTAGGGCTTCGTTCTCACGAATATCAATCCCATGAAGTTCAGTTATCATAGTTATCTTCTTTCTTCTATCACTTCTTATACGAGTAAAAAAATCGGCATAAAGCCGATACTATTATATCAAATTTTAGAAAAAATAACGATGATTTTAACAAAAGTTTATGAATTGGCTTATTGCAATCATCATCTCTAAAACAGGGCTAAGACTCTGTCTGTCGAGCTGAAAAAAGCGTGATGTCTGAGGTGTCTAAAGCCGCCAAATCAACCGATAAAGGGACTTGACGGACGGGCAGCTTCAACTCAGCGTTTAATTCTAATAAAGGAAGCAAAACAAAAGCACGCTCAGTCATATATGGGTGTGGCACTTTCAATTCCTTTGTGTCATAAACCTCTTCTCCAAATAGCAAGATATCAATGTCAATGGTTCTTGGTCCCCATTTTTCATGTCTCACACGACCAAGAGATTGCTCAATAGCTTGTGTTTCTTTTAAGAAATCAGCCGCGGTTAATTGTGTATCTAATTGACAGGCCATATTAAGGAAGTCAGCTTGATCTGTCTTACCCCAAGCAGCCGTTTCATAAATAGACGATTGGGCTAGTAAATGGGTTTTAGGAATCTTAGCAAGGGACTGGACAGCTTGACTCAAGTACTCTTCCCGGTCTCCCATATTGGTCCCTAAACTTAAATAAACAATGGTCATCGCTGCCTCTCCAATTCAATACCAACTGCCTTGTAATGTCCTGCGATCGGTGGGTTTTCTTTTTTGATAGCTACTTTAATGGCTTCAATCCGTGAAAATTCGTCAAAAAGTTTTTCACAAATCGCACCTGCTAAACGCTCAATCAAGGTAAATGTTTCCCCTTCCACCAACTGGCGAACACTCTCAAAAACCATACCATAATGAACAGTATCAGCCAATTCATCTGACAAAGAGGCTGCTTGTAAATCTACTGCTAGCTCTAAATCAACCAAGAAAATCTGTCCAAGGGTTTGTTCTTCTTGAAAGGCTCCATGATAGCCGTAAAATCGGCAGCCTTCTAATATTATTTTATCCATACATCCCTCACATCAACTGACTCAAAACAGCCACAATTTCTTGATTAGCCTTGACATCGTGTACGCGTACCAGCTGACAGCCTTTTCCAAGAGCATAAGCAGATAAGGCTGCTGTCGCTCCGTCTCGCTCTTTAGCTTTGGTGTTGCCGCCTAACAAGGCATCTACAACACGCTTTCTCGAAATGCCAAACAAGACAGGATAACCCAACTGACAGACACGATCCAATCCTTTTAATAACTCCATATTGTGTTGAACAGATTTGGCAAATCCAAATCCTGGATCAATCCAAATATTGTCTTTTGGTACTCCAGCATCTATGGCTGCCTGAGCTCTAGCACTCAAAAAATCACAAACATCTTGTGTTACATCTTGATAGACTTCTTCTTTTTGGTTATGCATCAAGATAATAGGCACATCATACTCCGCTGCTAGAGCAAGCATTTCCCCATCGTATAAACCTGCCCAGACATCATTTAAAATGTCAGCACCAGCTTCTAAAGCTGCTCTTGCGGTTTCTGTTTTGTAGGTATCAATACTGATTAACACTTCATATTTTGCTTTAATGGCTTTAATCACGGGAACGACACGCTCAATTTCATCAGCAGCGCTCACAAATTGGTAACCTGGTCGAGTGGATTCACCGCCAACATCAATAATTTTGGCCCCATCAGCAATTAGCTGGCCTACCTGTTGTAAGGCTTTTTGTACTGTCGTGTATGAACCACCATCGGAAAAGGAATCGGGAGTCACATTTAAAATTCCCATAATAGCAGCGTTGCCGTCAATCACAAATTTGCCAATCTTCATAGTCCCCTCCTATTTTGTCATTAATGCCATAACTTCTTGTCTTTCAGAACGATCTTCCTTGTACAGGCCTCTTGCCGTAGTCGTGATGGTCTTACTTCCTGGCTTTTTGATACCTCGCATCGTCATGCACATGTGCTCTGCTTCAACGAGAACCAAAACGCCTGTTGGATGAAGTGCCTCAACCAAAGCGTCTGCAATTTGAGCGGTTAAGCGCTCTTGTAACTGAGGACGTTTACTTGCGACCTCAACCGCTCTCGCTAATTTACTTAGGCCAGTGACACGACCATCACTTGGTAAGTAGGCAATATGAGCTTTGCCATAAAAGGGCACCAGATGATGTTCACACATGGAATAAAAACTAATGTCTTTGACGATAACCACATCCTCATGGTGTTCTGTAAAAACGGCCGTAAATTCCTCTTTAGGGTCTTTGTTAAGACCTGCAAACATTTCAGCATACATCTTTGCAACTCGTTTAGGTGTATCAAGAAGCCCTTCTCGATTTGGATTTTCCCCAATTGCTTCAAGAAATTGGTAGATGGCTGCTTCTGCTTTTTCTTTATTAATAGACAATAGTCTTCCCCTTTTTACATGATCTCTAATTGTTGATTCTCAAATGGAGTTGGCATCGGACTGATTTTTCCAATACTGCCTTACTTCGGAAATAAAGTAAAGGGAACCCGTAACGAGGAAAAAGTCGTCTGTTGTTGCTTGGTGACGCAAATCCAAAAAGTCTCTAAAATCGGCTATTCTCCTGAATCGATCAGGGTATTTATCTAACGGATAGGCATTCGAATGATGGAAACTAGTCACCCACAAATCGCCCATTTTTTCCAACCTAGCTAACATATCCGCAATGGGTTTGGTATCAATCGCACCAAATAGAATATGAATCTTTTTACCTTTGTACTTACTTTTCAAGAGAGCTACTAAAGCAGCTACACTTTCATTATTATGTGCCCCATCAATCATCAGATTTGGCGCTAATAATTCGGTACGGCCCAACCAATAACTGGATTCCAGACCTTCCTTTATGTGATCTGGAGTTAGCTTAGGATAACGGTCTTGCAAGATTAAACTCGTCATAATCGCCAAAGCAGCATTAGATACTTGATGTTCTCCTGGCATAGCAATGTGAATCGTTGAAATCGTCTTCAACGGGCTTGTAAAAACATAGCCTGTCGGTGTTGCGTGCAATTGAAATTGTTTCTGCCACTCCCAAATAGAAGCTCCAACCTGCTCTGCTTTTTCCAAGAAAACTGATCGTGCTGCGTGATCTTCAACGGCAAAAACAAGGGCTTCGCCTCCCTCTAAGACCCCTGCTTTTTGCGCAGCGATCTCAGCATAGCTCGTTCCCAAGATAGCCTGATGATCTAAACCAATAGATGGGCAAACGACTACCATCGCTTGAAAAACATTGGTTGAATCATACACCCCTCCCAATCCTGCTTCAATAACAGCAAGGTCAACAGGATGCATGTCTCCAAAATAGAGGAACATGATTAAAGTAATCACTTCAAATTCAGTGACCTCTCCAAAATCAGTCTCTTGAACTAAACGCTCTGTTAAAGGACGCACACGATTAGCAGCAGCAACTAAATCAGCCTCTGAAATCATATTACCATTGATACTGATTCGCTCTTTAAAGTCCATAATATAGGGTGAGGTAAAAGTACCGACCTCATAGCCTGCAGCCGTAAAGATATGCTGTAAGTTATTGACCGTAGAGCCTTTTCCGTTTGTTCCTACCACATGGATCCCTTTAATCCGCTCTTGCGGGTTTCCTAGCTGATTAAGTACCCAGAGAATGCGTTCTAAACCTGGTTTAATTCCAAAGGTCAGCCGTCTATGAATCCAGTCTAGTGTTTCTTGATAAGTCATCTTGTACCTCACAACATCTATTTCTAGTATACCACATGACAAGTAAAGTAACAGCGGATAATGACAATTGCAACTAATCTTGCCACCTCTCCACTATAGGGATTAGCCTTGATTTAGAGAAGGCATAAACCTTGCTGATCAACCGTCAACATCTCAAGTTTCCCTGACAACCCAAGTTGTGCAATTGCTTCATACACGTTTGCTCGCTTATCAAGAGAACATAGAACCATCACCGTTGGACCAGCTCCAGATAAGTAAGTGGCATAAGCTCCGCTAGCTGCGGCTGCTTGTTTAATAGGCTGAAATTCTTTCACTAACTTTTGACGGTAAATTTCATGAAATTGGTCATTTTCAATAGCCTTACCAGCTTTTTGCATATTCCCAGTTAATAAGGCAGCGATGGCCAGATTTGCTACAGATGAGGCTGCTACCGCTTGCTTATATGACATTTGTTTTGGTAAAACGTCTCTCGACTCAGCTGTCTTTAGTTCATAGTCAGGAACAAAACAAACCAAAGCCAAGTCTGGAAAAGGAGTGACAATATAATTCACTTCTTTTCCAAGCTGTGACGCAATAACCATTTGACCAAAAATAGCTGGTGCGACATTATCTGGGTGCCCTTCAATCTCTGTGGCAATCGCTAGCTTACGTTCATCAGATAAGGTCAATTGTCCTAGTTGATTCGCCAATTCAATCCCAGCAACAATGACTGACGATGACGAACCTAGCCCACGCGCCAAAGGAATATCTGACGTCATTTTAATACGGTGAGGTGGCACATTAGGAGCCAGTTTCAAGGCTGTTTGCAGCAATAGATTTTGGTCATCGCAAGGCACACCTTCCAAATCATGCTCAATCACCCATTTATCTGTAGCTTCTAAAATCTCAATTTCTAGATATTTGGATACAGCGATCCCAACAGAGTCAAACCCTGGTCCCAAATTGGCTGAAGTAGCTGGAACTCTTATTTTCATACTAGTCTTCTCCTAATACGTTAAAACTATTTAAAATAGTGACACCTGGTTTAGTGGCTAGGCGATGTTTAAAAGCCTCAAAGGTAGCTTGACTGATGTTATTGGTCACAATCACTAGATGTTTTTGTTGATCGTTAATGGGAACATCAAGCATTTTTTGAATCAACGGTATTTTTTCATCTCTAGTCTGCTCTTCTTCCATCAGACCCATCTCCTTCGGACACGTTATAGAAAGGTAATAGTAAGCCAAGCAATCTTCTGCTGGTGCAAGCTGACCAACTCTCTCAAAACGATTAAAAGGGGTTATGGATAACTGATGGGTTAAGCATTTTCCGATTTCAACAAGGTCTGCAAGAACAGATGTTGCTGTTGGTTTTTGCCCAGCTCCTGGACCATAAAACAGGGATTGTCCGATTCCAACAGATTCCACATACACAGCATTCATAGCATTTATAACACCTGCCAACTGATGGGACTTAGGCACAAGGGTCGGAGCCACTTGTGCCTGAAGACCTTCGGAACAATCACGGATAGAACCAATTAACTTAATGACATAGCCCAATTGATCTGCTGCTGCCACATCTTCTGGGGTAATATGTGTAATGCCTTGGTGCTCAATCTTCTCAAATGGCATGGACATTCCAAAAGCAAATTGACACAAAATGGCAAGTTTATAGGCTGCGTCAATGCCTTCTACATCGTTTGTCGGATCACTCTCTGCATAACCTAATGTTTGCGCTTCTGCCAGAGCAGTCTCGTAGGTCCATCCCTCAGTAACCATCTTGGTTAACATAAAATTCGTGGTGCCATTTAAAATACCATAAAGAGCGGTTACCTTATCTGCGGCAAAGGCGTTGGCTAACGTTCTTAGTATTGGGATACCTCCAGCCACAGCAGCCTCGTAGTAGAAACCCACCCCCTGTTGTTTGGCCAAAGTAGCAAGTTCTGTCCCATGTAAGGCTAGTAAATCCTTATTGGCAGTAACCACATGTTTCCCTGCCAATAGGGCACGTGTAATATAGGTTTTAGCAGGTTCGACACGTCCCATCAATTCAACCACAATAGCAATGGTATCATCTGTCATAATATCCTCAAAAGAGGTAACAAAGTTATACGAATAACCTTGCTGACGCAACCGTTTTGTTGTGGCCTCATCTCTGACCAACACCTTTTCAATGACGAATTCATCTCCTACCAGTGCTTGTAACTTTACTCTATTTTCTTCCAATAAAAAAGGAAGTCCTGTCGCAACAGTACCAAATCCTAATAAAGCTATTCTTACCGCCATTTCACTTACCTCAGTCTTGTCCTAATAATGGTCTAACTGGCCATCAATCTCCTCAATTATACCAAATTTAGCCTTAGTTTTACAAAATATATTAATAGCAAGTACAAGAAAATTTCTTTCTAAAAGACTTGCTACTGCTAAAAAATGTTACAATAGGATTAACCAAATCAAAAGGAGCATCAGATGAAGAATAGACATAAACGGCGCCAACGACGCAAAGCCTTTACGATGATCAATACCCTATTATTATTAGCTTGCACGCTTGGGTTAGCCTTAATTTTCTATTTATACCAGGATCACTCCAAATTAAACCTATCACAGATATCTCAAGTTCTTCCAAAAGTCAGTTTCTTCCAACACAAAGAAGCAACTATCAAAACCAGTCAAAAAGCTAAAAAAACCAAGACTACAACCTCAACATCACCAAAAACTAATCAACCACAGAACACTTGGACGAAGCAAACCTCACCTGTTAAAGTACCTATTTTAATGTATCACGCCGTCCATGTCATGGCACCTGAGGAGGCTGCAAATGCCAACCTAATTGTTGCTCCTGATCTTTTTGAACAGCAGATCAAAACAATGAAAGAAGCTGGCTACTACTTTTTAAGCCCGGAAGAAGCCTACCGTGCGCTTTCAAGTAATGAATTACCTGCTGAAAAAGTCGTTTGGTTAACGTTTGATGATAGTATGATTGATTTTTATAGAGTTGCCTATCCAATCCTTAAAAAATATGGTGTTAAAGCAACAAACAATGTCATTACGGGATTAACTGAAATTGGAAGTGTTGCTAATTTAACCCTTGATCAAATGAAAGAAATGAAACAATCCGGTATGTCCTTCCAGGACCACACCGTTAACCATCCAGATTTAGAGCAATCCAGTCCAGACATTCAGACAAGTGAAATGAAGGACTCTAAGGATTACCTTGATAAAGAATTAGGTCAAGAAACCATTGCCATCGCTTATCCAGCAGGCCGATACAGCGATACTACCATACAAATTGCAGCTAGTCTCAACTACAAACTGGGGGTAACAACTAATGAAGGTGTTGCTAGCGCAGCCGATGGTCTGCTTTCCCTCAATCGCATTCGCATTTTACCAACGACAAGTCCTGAAACACTTTTAGCAGCTATGGAACAATAAGAGTGAATTAAGTCATAGTAAATTAAAAAAGACAGTAAGAAGAAAATTTTCTCACTGTCTTTTTGTGTTGATCATAAAAGAATGCTATCTCTAACCTTACTTCAGTTTCTCCAGAAGACCTCGCCACCACAGTTGTAAGTCAGAAGCCTTTTTAAGAGATTGGCTGGCTTTGAGAGGAATACGCTCAGGTTTTTTCAAATACCTCTCGCCTGCAATTCTGGGAGAAGTCAAATAAGCAACCACCTCACCTTTAGCAATAGGCGCTAACAAAGAGTCGGTTGACACCACAAACTGTTCCGGTCTAGGAGCCAGCTCATCAGTTCCTAACACCAAGGTGACATCTTTGGCTGCATAAGTAGATAAGGTTTGTGCTGTGCCATTTACCACTGAAAAAGGACGTTCTGTCATCAGACTTCCCTTTTTCAAAATCTTGCGACAATGATACCGTTTAGCCACATAGTCTAACAGATGATTCGCCTGCTCAAACCGTGTGTTTTGGTTTTTATCAGATCCATCAGCATTTAGAATAACGGTAATCAGCCTCATACCATTTTCAATAGAAGTTACCACAAGGCAATGACCTGCCAAATCTGTGGTTCCTGTCTTTAACCCATCAACTCCTGCTCTCCCCTTAGCCATACCTGGCAAGAGTTGATTAAAACTTTTAATAGAATTACCAACAAAATCAACTTCTGTTTGTTTAGTGATCTCTAAAATCTCAGGAAAATCTTCCAGTAAATGCATCGTCACAATGGCAACATCCTGAGCACTCAACATATTCTCTTCTTCCAACGCAGAACCAGGATAACGATGGTCCTTTAACACCTCATTTGGCAGTCCTGAAGCATTAAGAATTTTACCAGAAGTAATGCCCCAACGAGATAGCTGTGCCCTCATTTGCGCTACAAAGTTAGGCTCTGACCCTGCCACTTTTTCTGCTAACGCAATGGCTGCGCTATTTGAACTTGCCACCAAAGTTGCCTCTAATAAATCCTGCACCGAATAAGTTTTTTGGTCAAAGGGTACATTGCTTAGAGAACTATCTGTGGTTAATTCAAACGCATAATCTGAGAGGTTAACTTGATCTGATAATTGTAGTTGACCTGAGTTAACCTTATCCAAAACCAGATAGGCCGTCACCAATTTGGTCAAAGAGGCAATGGCATCTGGCGTCTTAGCGTCTTTCTCATACAGAACTTTCCCAGAGTCTGCTTCTACGACAATCGCATGTTCTGCCCCCACTTGAAAATCAGCTGCGAGAACTGTTTTACCGAGCCCCGAACAAGATAGTACCACAAAAAAAAGGATAGCCCACCTTTTTATCATTATATCTTTCATAGTTACTATTATAGCAAAAATTCTCAGAAAAATTGACTATAACTGAAATACCACTTATCAAAACAATCTCAATTACACTTAAAGCTTAACATTATTGACTAGCCTTATCATAACAATCGATAATAATGGCTTATTAAAACCTATCAAAAATGATATTCAAAAAACCCGCTATTTTTAAAATAGCGGGCTAATCAGCTTATTCAAGCTACTAAAGCAAGGACTCTATTATTTAAGAGTGATTGTTGCTCCAGCTTCTTCAAGTTTAGCTTTGATTTCTTCAGCTTCTGCAGCAGCAACGCCTTCTTTAACGTTAGCAGGTGCTCCATCAACAAGACCTTTAGCTTCTTTAAGACCAAGACCTGTGATTTCACGAACAGCTTTGATAACGCCAACTTTTTTGTCGCCAGCAGATGTCAATTCAACGTCGAATGAATCTTTAGCAGCTTCTTCAGCACCACCAGCAGCAGCTACAGCTACAGGAGCAGCTGCAGTTACACCAAATTCTTCTTCGATAGCTTTCACAAGATCGTTAAGCTCAAGGATTGAAGCTTCTTTAATTTCAGCAATAATGTTTTCAATGTTCAATGCCATTGTTATTTCCTCCAAATAATTAATTTAAAATGTTAAGTGTAGGCTTAAGCTACTTTGAGACGACTTAAGCAGCGCCTTCTTTGTTTTCTGCAACAGCTTTGACAGCGTATGCAACGTTGCGGACTGGAGCTTGAAGTACAGAAAGAAGCATAGAAAGCATTCCTTCGCGGTTTGGCAATGTTGCAAGTGCTTGGATTTCTTCTTTTGAAGAAACAGCGCCTTCGATTGCACCACCTTTGATTTCAAGTGCGTCAGCAGTTTTTGCAAAGTCATTGATGACTTTAGCTGGTGCGATAACATCTTCGTTAGAAAATGCTACTGCAGATGGTCCTACGAATACGTCTTTCAACTCATCAAGACCTGCTTTTTCAGCTGCACGAGTCAAAATTGAGTTTTTGATAACTTTAAACTCAACGCCACTTTCACGAAGTGAACGACGAAGAACAGTATCTTGATCAACTGTAAGACCACGTGAATCAACAACAACGATACTTGCTGCTGCTTTCATTTTCTCAGCAATAAGTTCGATTTGTTCAGCTTTTTTAGCAATAATTGCTTCACTCATTAGTTTTACCTCCGTTTTTATTTTTGGGCTAGGTACAAAAAAATCGCACCTAAACCTAGACACGAAAGTACAAATACGTTATTTTTCTAATTACGTTTTGTGCCTCGGCAGGAATATTATGAGCACGCTCCCCTGCTGTCTTAGGTCAGTTTTTATCAAACCTTAATTAGTATACCGTTTTGATGTTTAATTGTCAATAGAAAAATCTAATTTTTTTTCGTTAATAGCTCTCATAAAAAATCTTTCAACATAAGGTAACTAAGTAGCTTCAGATAGTCAATAGTATACTAAAAGAGAACCGTTCATCGGTGCCTATTCTGTTGCAACCTAAAAAAGGCGAACACCCTTTTTAGGTTTGGGACCATTCAAAACAACATAGCTCTAAAACTGAATAAGTGCTATCACAAGGTTTCGTCGTCGCGCTATTTGTTTTAGCAGGACTTCAACTTTAAACAATCCCTAACCAATTTTATTCTATGTTAAAAACTCTATAGAATCAATGTTTTTCTATATTATTTTACCTACTATCATCCCTGTTTTTATTATTCTTTTGAAGAATTAGGAGAAGTCTCAGTTTTAAATCTTTTTGTTTGACCTTAACTGACCAAAGGAGTAAAATAATATCATAAGGTGGTTAGCAAACCGTAAACTCCACTTCTTAGCTGTGACCTATCTAATCTACTAAAGTGTGTATAGATCTAAGAATGGTAACCTTCCTACTCTATCTTATGATAGTACATTATTTTTATTTCGAGGTAACTAATATGACAAATTATTATGACAAAGATCCTTTTGGAAACATGGATGATATCTTTAATCAACTAATGGGCAATATGGGTGGCTATCGCAGTGAAAATCGACGCTATTTAGTGAACGGACGCGAAATGACGCCTGAAGAATTCCAGGCATATCGTCAAACTGGACGTCTAAGCGATAAAGGTACTGAACAACCTACAGCCCAAGGTCATCAGACCAAAAAGGATGGGATTTTAGCTAAACTTGGCACCAACTTAACGGAAGAAGCAAGACAAGGAAAACTTGATCCTGTTATTGGTCGCAATCACGAAATTCAAGACACTGCGGAAATTTTAGCTCGCCGAACAAAGAATAATCCTGTTTTAGTCGGAGATGCCGGTGTTGGTAAAACAGCTGTGGTTGAAGGGCTAGCTCAAGCTATTGTGAATGGTGACGTCCCTGCTGCTATCAAAAATAAAGAAATCATTTCCATTGATATTTCTGGCCTTGAAGCAGGCACTCAGTACCGTGGCTCCTTTGAAGAAAATATCCAAAACATGATTCAAGAGGTTAAAGAAGCTGGGAATATTATTCTTTTCTTTGATGAAATTCATCAAATTCTTGGTGCAGGTTCCACTGGTGGTGACTCTGGGTCTAAAGGATTAGCTGATATGCTAAAACCTGCTCTTTCCCGTGGTGAATTGACACTGATTGGCGCCACAACTCAAGATGAATATCGCAATACCATTTTAAAAAATGCTGCGCTTGCTCGTCGTTTTAATGAGGTTAAGGTAAATGCACCGTCTGCTGAGGACACCTTCCATATTTTAATGGGAATCCGAAATCTTTACGAACAACACCATAATGTTATCCTTCCGGATGCTGTTCTTAAAGCTGCGATTGACTATTCTATTCAGTACATTCCTCAACGTAGTTTACCAGATAAAGCGATTGACTTAGTAGATATGACTGCTGCGCATTTAGCTGCTCAGCATCCTGTGACTGACCTCAAATCTCTAGAAGCTGAAATGACCACTCAAAAGAATATCCAAGAAGAGGCTGTGGCTAAGGAAGATTTTGAGAGAGCTTTAACCGCTAAAACTCGAATTGAAGAATTGCAAAAACAAATGGACAACCATAGCGAAGACCAAAAGGTTACTGCTACTGTCAATGACATTGCAGAATCTGTAGAGCGCCTGACTGGTGTCCCAGTGTCCAATATGGGAGCTAGTGATTTGGAAAGACTCAAAGAAATTAGCAACCGCTTAAAAGGACACGTGATTGGTCAAGATGGAGCTGTTGAAGCTGTGGCTCGTGCTATTCGCCGTAATCGAGCTGGTTTTGATGATGGCAATCGTCCTATCGGTTCCTTCCTCTTTGTTGGACCAACAGGTGTGGGTAAGACAGAGTTAGCCAAACAGCTAGCACTGGACCTCTTTGGTTCCAAAGAGGCTATTATTCGACTTGACATGTCCGAATACAGTGATCGTACCGCTGTGTCCAAGTTAATCGGGACAACTGCCGGTTATGTCGGTTATGATGATAATAACAATACGTTAACGGAACGAGTTCGTCGCAACCCGTATGCGATTGTTCTATTGGATGAGATTGAAAAAGCCGATCCGCAAGTCATTACCCTTCTTCTCCAAGTACTGGATGATGGCCGATTAACAGATGGTCAGGGAAATACCATCAACTTTAAAAACACTGTTATCATTGCTACTTCTAATGCTGGATTTGGGCATCAAGAAGATGAAAATACTGATCAACCCACTATTATGGACCGTATTGCGCCTTACTTTAGACCAGAGTTTCTCAATCGTTTCAATGGGGTTATCGAATTCAATCATCTGCAAAAAGAAGACTTAGAAGAAATTGTTGATTTAATGTTAGCGGAAGTTAATCAAACTATAGCTAAAAAAGGGGTCAGCTTAGCTATCTCTGATGATGCTAAAGCTCACTTGATTGAATTAGGTTATGACCACGCAATGGGAGTTCGACCATTACGCCGTGTCATCGAGCAAGAAATCCGAGACCGCATTACAGACTTTTACCTCGATCACCCAGAGGTCAAAAACCTACAAGCTAGTCTGGAACAAGGACAGTTAGTCATTCACGACAAAAACTAATCATTAGCCATTACTTTGGGAAAATCACGTAAAGTAAAAAAGCGCATCTTGCAACCTTAAGAAGTGCCAGATGCGCTTTTTTCTGTTATCTTTTTAAAAATAATTTTTTCATCACCTAATAATTCAAGTTTTCTACCAAATTTGATGTAATCAAAGTAACCATTAGGTGTTGTGATACCTTTTGAAAGGGAAATATGTCCGGTGGTCAATTCACTAATATCAATCGTATGCAAAATGCGATTAACATTGCCGTTAAGAATAATAGCAGACAAGCTCCCTGTTTTCCGATCATAATGACCACCAATATTAGAAGCTAGCTTTTCAAAAGCCTGATCTAAAATCATTTCCAACTCATGGTGAGCTGGCATGCTACTGTCAATGATTTGTTGTTCTTCCTGACTCAACTCACCAATCACAAGGTGATTATCTTTCAGTATCTTTAATAGCTCATTTTCGTGATAAGATGCTAAACGTTCGGCAAAGGCAGCTTTTTCGACTTGGACTCTAAAGCTTAGGTGAGCCTTATTATTTTTAACCTGCAAAATCATTTCGGGTGACGTTAACAAACTGTCATCAATAAGGGGACTTTGATGTAAGCCTGTGAGCCGTTTCGCAAAATCATCTCCTAATTTTTGATCAATACTTGCTGTCTTCCAAATACCTTCGATAGAGCTATTACGGTACCTGATCACAAAAAGCATCGTCAACAAAGCTAGGAAAATGATAAACACACAAAGAGCACTACATCGATCCCATAGCAAACATTTTCTTGCGGGGTGCCTTATGGCTACTCGTGTCATTACTTATCTCCTCAATATAAAATACTAGCATGACATGATTAAGGCGTCAAGTCAAAATTAAAAACTTCTAATCAACCCTTTTTTTAGAACACAAAAAGAACATTCCCTATTGGAAATATTCTATCTGTTTTCTCTCTTTTATAGGTGTTCTAAAATAGTATCCCATGCTTCGTCGATACCCACGCGGTCCACTGATGAAAAAATGATAAAACGATCTGTCTTGTCAAACCCCAGAGTTTTCTTAACCATTGATTCATGCTTATTCCACTTACCACGAGGAATCTTGTCTGCTTTGGTTGCCACAATAATGACAGGAATGTCATAATACTTCAAAAACTCATACATTTGAACATCTTCTTTGGAAGGTTCATGACGTAAATCCACCAAACTCACGACAGCTCTTAGATTGTCCCTGCTAGTCAAATATTCTTCAATCATTTTGCCCCATTTGGCACGTTCAGATTTTGATACTTTGGCATAACCATATCCTGGCACATCTACAAAGCGAAGCTTGTCATCAATGTTGAAAAAATTTAAAAGCTGGGTTTTTCCTGGTTTACTTGACGTACGCGCTAAGTTTTTTCGCCCAAGCATGGTGTTAATAAAACTAGATTTCCCAACATTGGAACGTCCTGCCAAAGCAATTTCTGGCAGGTCATCTTGAGGGTAGTGAGATTTGTTTGCAGCACTCAACAAAATTGAGGCGTTATGGGTATTTAAGACTTGTTCTTCAGCCATTATTTCTCCTTAAGCTGTCTCTAAAACGGGTTTTGACTTGCCTTCGACAGCAGCCTTGGTGATACGCACTTTTGTGACATCTTCTTGGCTTGGAATTTCAAACATAATGTCTAACATCGTTTCTTCGATAATAGAACGAAGACCACGCGCGCCTGTCTTACGCTCAATGGCTTTATTTGCAATGGCTTCTAAGGCTTCCTTATCAAATGCCAATTCGACACCATCGTAAGAAAAAAGAGCCTGATATTGCTTGACTAGGGCATTTCTTGGTTCCGTCAAAATTTGAATCAAATCTGATGTGTTTAGTTGTTCAAGAGCAGCTACGACTGGCAAGCGTCCAATAAACTCTGGGATAAGACCAAATTTTTGGATATCTTCTGAAATAATCTCTTGCATATAAGAAGCATTGTCATCGATTTTTCGGCTGTTTTGACCAAAACCAATGACTTTTTCTCCTAAACGTTGTTTGACAATGTCTTCAATGCCATCAAAGGCTCCCCCAACAATAAACAAGATATTCTTGGTATCAATTTGAATCATTTCCTGATTTGGATGCTTACGACCGCCTTGAGGAGGAACACTAGCAACCGTTCCTTCAATGATTTTTAGCAAAGCCTGTTGAACTCCCTCACCAGAAACATCACGTGTGATGGACACATTTTCACCTTTTTTAGCAATCTTATCAATTTCATCGACATAGATGATACCACGCTCTGCTCGTTCCACATTATAATCAGCTGCTTGGATAAGCTTGAGAAGAATATTTTCCACATCTTCTCCAACATACCCTGCTTCAGTCAGTGAGGTTGCATCAGCAATCGCAAAAGGAACATTTAAGCTCTTAGCTAAGGTTTGAGCGAGAAAAGTCTTTCCTGAACCTGTTGGACCAATCATTAAAATGTTTGATTTTTGCAATTCAACATCTTCATCATCACGACTTTCCGTGAATGACACGCGTTTGTAATGATTGTAAACAGCTACTGATAAAGCACGTTTGGCACGATCTTGGCCAACAACATACTGGTTTAAAACCTCAAGGAGTTCTTTTGGTTTTGGAACTTCTGTTAGGTCAGCTAACACTTCTTCTGCCAACTCTTCTTTAATAATTTCTTGTGACAAAGCCACACATTCATTACAGATAAAAACATTATTCCCTGCAATAATTTTTTTGACTTCGTCTTGGCTTTTGCCACAAAATGAGCAATATACTTTAATATCGTTTGTACGATTTCCTGCCATTTCCTATAACTCTCTCTCTTACTTTCTCTTATCATTTCATACGTTTCGTGAGTCACTCGTGTACTCAATATTCTCTAAATGCTTCAAGTATCTTTTGATTACCCGCTTTAGAATTCTTTAAAACAAGGTGCCATAAAAGGCATGGATACTATTGACCAAATTGGTAAAAGCATTTAACAAGAAAAGTGTCCCTAGGCCGTAACGATTTTTCCGAAAGGCTGGAATAGCACATAAGACACAAATCGCACACAAAAAGGCCGTAAATACGCCAAAAATACTACGTTGCATTCCTTATCATCTCCCTATACTATTGGTGTTTTAAAACCGTCACTGTAAAATCGTAAGGATTGTTTGCATCCTTTGGATAGAAGGTTTGGCTTTCTTCCTTAAAACGACTTAAGTCAAGTTTGGGTCGGTAGGTATCCCCTTCAAATTGGTGATGAACCACTGTTTTAATCACACGATTAAAATAACCGTCAAAGGCTTCTAAAACCTTGCTCCCACCAATAACGTAAAGTGTTTTTTCCTGTGCATGATACCAATCCAGCACTTCCTCAACACTAGTCATGGTCAATACCCCATCTACTTGATAGTTTACATCTCTTGTCATCACAAGGGTTTGACGATTAGGAAGCAGCCTACGATTCATGCCATCAAAGGTTACTCTCCCCATTAAAATAGCTTGATTCAAAGTTGTTTCTTTAAAATGTTGTAGCTCTCTTGGCAGGTACCATGGTAGCTTGCCATCAACCCCGATAAGACCTGTTTCATCTTCTGCCCAGATAGCAATCATTTCCTTTGTCATTCGTCTATTCCTTCACCTTGAACTTTCCTTATTTTATCAAATTTCTTAGTAAAATGCTCACAAAAAAATCGAGGTAATCCTTAGATTGCCAAGTCAAACCGCAATTGTGGTTTGACCGGTTCGTAGTCTTGCAATTCAAAATCTTCTGGTTTAATATCAAAGAAATTAGTACCATCTGGAACATTTAACACAAGCTTAGGCTGACAATCAGTTGGTTGTCGTTTCAATAATTCCTTAGCCTGAGGAAATTGATTATCGTAAATGTGTAAATTATTGACAAAATAAAAGAATTTGCCAACTTTCCAGCCAAAATGTTTAGCAATCATCATTTGCAAGGCAACATATTGCATGGCGTTGATATGATGGGCAACCAACATATCATTAGAACGTTGCGTCAAGGTAGCATCTAAATAAAGATCTTCCCCTACACGTCTAACATCAAACATGGTTTGAAAGGCACATGGTAACAAGCCTTCTGTCTCTTCAAAAGCCTCATAGTCCCAGAGGGAAATGACATTGCGACGATTCCAAGGATTTTCTGCTAATTGCTTCAATAATTTTGAAATGATGTCATGTTTTTTGACGACCGCTCCGTAACGTTGACCAATGGTTCTTGTCTGACCAACTTCCCATTCATTCCAATAATGAACATTGTATTTGTTTTCCAAAACATCTAAACTGTTCGTTTGATCTTGATAAATCCACAATAATTCTTTAATAGCTGATTTAATGGGAATAGGTCGCAAAGTGGTAATTGGAAATTCCCCTTTAGCTAAATCGTATTCTGCAAAGGCACCTGTGATGTATTTGGAATTAGCCGTACGACCATCTTTATACTTGGGACGTGCTTGTTCACTAAAGACACCCTCATCCATAATTTTTTCAATATTGGCTTTAAAAATATCGTCTGCTTTTGTCATCTCCAAGTCCTTTCTTTCAGAGCACTTCTTACTATTTTAACTAATTTTATAGGAAAATACCAGAATAAACAACGAAATGTCTCTTGGAAATGCTATCTGATAAGTTCTCTTTTTTTAATCTGAAAAAGGAAAGCCATAGTTTTATCAGTCTAACTTTTGGATAAAATGTGTTAAAATGGATAAGACTACAAAAAATCGATATTAAAGAAGGACACTTATGAAAATCGGAATTGATAAGATTGGTTTTGCGACCAGTCAATATGTCTTGAAATTGGATGACTTGGCTCTTGCTCGCCAAACAGATCCAGCAAAATTTAGTCAGGGACTGCTCATCGAGGCCCTTAGTGTTACTCCGGTTACAGAAGATATTGTGACATTAGCTGCTTCTGCAGCTGATCAGATATTAACAGATGAAGACAAAGCTACAATTGACATGGTTATTCTCGCAACAGAGTCAAGCGTTGACCAATCCAAAGCCGCGGCAATTTACGTCCACCATTTGATGGGGATTCAACCTTTTGCCCGTTCTTTTGAAGTCAAAGAAGCTTGTTACAGTGCCACGGCCGCGTTAGATTACGCTAAACTACATGTGGCAGCAAAGCCAGAATCACGTGTTCTTGTTATTGCCAGTGACATTGCTAAATATGGTATTGATTCTGCTGGTGAATCCACTCAAGGGGCTGGAAGCATTGCTATGTTGGTAACGGCTAATCCACGTATTCTCGAATTACATCAAGACAATCTGGCGCAGACGCGAGATATCATGGACTTCTGGCGTCCAAATTATAGTACAACGCCTTTTGTTAACGGCGTCTACTCTACCAAACAGTACCTTGACTCTTTAGAAACTACCTGGCAAGCCTACCAAGATAAAACAGGGGCTCAACTAACAGATTTTGCTGCTTTTTGTTTCCATCTTCCTTTTCCAAAGTTAGCCTTGAAAGGACTGAACAAAATGATGGATGAGTCCTTGCCTGTTGAACACACGGAACACTTACTGGAAAACTTCCAAGCTTCTATCACTTACAGCAAACAAATCGGCAACATCTATACAGGTTCTCTTTATTTAGGTCTCTTGTCTCTGCTTGAAAATAGCAAAACGTTACAAGCAGGGGACCGAATCGGACTTTTCAGTTACGGTTCTGGAGCAGTGAGTGAAATTTTCTCAGGACAGTTAGTAGCAGGCTATGAGCAGATGCTAATGACGGATCGTCAAACCATTTTAGATCAAAGACATCGCCTTTCTGTAGCTGAGTACGAAGAGCTTTTCTACGAAGAAGCCAAATTGGACAAGCGAGGCAATGCCAGCTTCAACACCTACTTAACTAGCAAATTTGCCTTAACAGAAATCAAGGACAATCAACGACTATACCAAATCAATGACAAATATGAATCTTAATTGGGCAGGCTTTTCAAAGAAGACCTTTGAAGAGCGACTGCAACTCATTAAACAATTTGAACTCTTAACCCCTGAGCATCTTCAAGCATTAGAGAGAGATTACTTACTACCTATCGAAACGGCTAATCAACTAACCGAGAATGTTTTGGGACGCTTTGCCTTGCCTTTTAGTATCGCTCCTGATTTCCTCATTAACGGCGTGTCTTATCAAGTCCCTTTTGTGACCGAAGAACCATCCGTTGTCGCTGCTGCTTCCTTTGCTGCTAAACTGATCAAGCGCTCTGGGGGCTTTGCCTCTAAAGTTCTCAAACGCCAAATGATTGGTCAAGTTGCTCTCTATGATATCGACCAAGTGGAAGAAGCTAAACAGACTATTCTTGCCAACTCAGACAAACTGATTGCAGCTGCCAATGATGCTTACCCATCAATTGTCAAAAGAGGTGGCGGCGCCAGAGAGATCCGTTTGGAAGAAAAGGGAGATTTCCTTATTTTTTACCTCACAGTAGACACACAAGAGGCCATGGGAGCCAATATGGTCAATACCATGATGGAAGCACTTATTCCCGACTTAGAATCATTATCCAAGGGACAAAGCTTAATGGCTATTCTATCAAATTATGCCACAGAGTCTCTTGTAACGGCTAGTTGTCAAGTTGATATTCGCTTTTTGAGTCGAGACAAGACAGAAGCCCAGCAATTAGCCAAAAAAATGGTCTTGGCAAGTCAATTAGCTCAAGCGGACTCCTACCGAGCTGCCACCCATAATAAGGGCATATTTAACGGCATTGACGCGGTAGTTATGGCGACAGGGAACGACTGGCGTGCCATCGAAGCAGGGGGGCATGCTTACGCTTCAAGAAATGGGTCTTACCAAGGCCTCAGCCATTGGGAGTTTGACCAGGAACAAGAAGTATTACTTGGTCAATTAACGCTCCCTATGCCCATTGCCAGTAAAGGTGGATCCATTGGGCTTAATCCAACTGTCTCCATTGCCCATGATTTGCTTAATCAACCAGATGCTAAAACCTTAGCTCAGGTTATTGTTTCGGTGGGATTGGCTCAAAACTTTGCTGCGCTCAAGGCTTTGACATCCTCAGGTATTCAAGCAGGCCATATGAAGCTTCATGCGAAGTCCCTAGCCCTTTTAGCAGGTGCTAAAGAAGAGGAAGTTGCCCCTTTGGTGACCTCCTTATTAGCAGACAAGCCAATGAACCTTGAGAAAGCTAGTCAGCATCTAGCAATACTACGAAATGCTTAAACTAAGGCTACCTCTTTTAGACAGAGATGGTTACCCAATAACCGGTTAGTCCTCCCAACTCATTCTCTTGGGAAGGGCTTTTTAGTCGCTTGGTTTCATTATCTCTATCTTATTGACAATCCTTGGTAATACCTATCCACCTTATTTCTATTTCATTAATTGACATTTTGCTCCCGAGAGGTTTCCAAGATTCAAGACTACATCGAAGGTAAACTTACCGAACAAGTAACCTTTTTAAATGCCCTGTTGGATTTTCAAGATATTCACTTATCTCAATTAGCAACCCTTGTGGATGCAGGGGAAAAAAAGGTAGCTGATACCTTAAAAGACTTAGCTCTCCTTTACGAAGACCAACTCAGTTGGACCATAAAAGGAGGCCAAGTGCAACTAGAAACAAGTATTCTAGGCAATAAATTACATTATTTTTATGCTATATATCAGAATTCCTTATTTCTTCAAACTCTTCATTTCTTTTTGGACCCCAAACAGAAAGACTTTTCCGATTTTAGCCAGAGTCAGTTCGTTTCTACTGCCACTGCCTATCGTCTGAAAAAGAAATGTCTTAACTTTCTAAAAGAGGTCGGCCTAACCATCCGTCATAACCAGATTTCTGGACCTGAGCATCGGATGAGATTTCTCATCGCGCTTCTTCACTACCGCTACGGCTTTCCAATCTATGAGTTTGCTAAAAAAGATTTAGACTTGGTCAAAGATATTATCGTCACTTCTAACAAGACCTTAAACCTTGCTATTTTAGAAAACACACCTGAAGAGTATCAATTTTTCAGCTATTTGGTTATCCTCTCCTGGTACCGACACGACTACCCTCTGTCTGATTTTTGCGATCATAATTTAGAACATCTCAAATCTATTTTTATTTTTGATCGAGTGTCAACCATTTGCAGTCGTGTTCTAGAACCCAAGTTAGGCATTCAGTTCTCGGAGAGAGAACGTGAATACCTGTTTCTAGCCTACTGCACTACTAACAACGCCTTGTATAAAGACCAATGGTTAGTGTCCGACAAAAAAGAGATGTTACAAATTGTTCGCCTAGATACTGATATTAAATACCTCCTTCCTCATTGTGAAGCGCTCTTTGGTAGTCAAATCAGCACTAGCAATTTTTTTACTGTCGCTTGCATGTTCTTGATGCAAAACTATCTTTGTGGCATGCAAGGACTTCTTCCAGAGGGATTTTTTGGACATTATCATTTGGATGAGGAAGATCACATCTTGCTTAGCATCGTGACCCATCTCTTAGACAACTGGCTAAAAGTGTTAGGGATTGAAGAACACAATAATACGGTTGCTTGTTATTTGCTGACGGTTCATTTACGTGAACTGATTAAACTCCACTTAGAGCCTGTCCCTGTCTATGTCTTTGCTAATAACATTGCAGACTTATCCCTTTTGCAAACCTATTTAAAACTGAATTTCCCAACCTCCGTTGCCGATATTTATGGCATTAATATTTTAACCAGTCCTTGCCTTGAGAGTCTTAACCAGAAAAAAGGTATCATTCTCTCTGACTTGAGAAACAGAGACTACCTCAAAAATCTCTATCAACAGCAGGACCATCACTTTATTAATTTCTCCATGAGTTTTCATGCTTTATCACAAACAGTGATTGCAGAAACAATCGCTAAGTTAAGGCAAGAAAATTACCAAACGTTTCTGAATCAACTCTATAGTACCCTTCAATAGCGCTGCTATAATCTGTTGCTCAGCTATACTACCTCAAAAAGGACACGGTTTCTCTCAACCATGTCCTTTTTTTAATGTTATTTGAACATTTCATCGAAACTTAGCATGACTGCTAATTCTTTCCTTCATTAGGTGATTAATCAGCCTTTTTACGTTTCATAAAACCAACTCCTAATCCTGCTAAAAGTAAACCAAGGACACTCATTCTTAGCCCTTTTGTTTCACCCGTTGTTGGAAGTTTCTTTTCTGAGACATGAGAAGATGGAGAGGATGATCCTTCTGACGTTTCCACCACTTTTACAGAAGATAGTACTTTGGTCTCATCTGTTACAGATGGCAACTTTTCTTCCTCTGTGCGAACAGCTTCTTCTTTAGTGGTTGGTTCATCTCCTTCAAAGGTCAACTGTCCTTCGGAAATTGTGTCAGGAGTATCCTCTTGAGCAGGCTCCTCGTCTACTGCCGGCACTTCGTCAACTTCAGGCGTTGGATCTGAGGCGTCCTCTTGAGCAGACTCCTCGTCTACTACCGACACTCCTCTTTGACAGATTAAAGTATTTTCAATTTTTATTCAAAACAGTAAGTCTATTTGACAATAACATGATATAGTACTAGTTTTATTGGCTTTCTTCGATGATTTTTTCAGAAAAACACATCAAAATAGCATTATTATATTGTTTAATTTTCTGTTTATTTAATATTTATCATTGGATAATATCTTTTTTAGCAACATACCCTCTAAATACAAAAAAGATCTATAATCTCTCAGAGGTCTCCCTCGAAAAAGATTATAGCGTCTTTTAAAACCTTAGGCTTTTTTAGTTTTGTTTTCTTTTTCGGATAAAGGTTAATCCTAAAGCTGATAAGGCTAATCCTAAAACAGTTACTGCTGTTTCTGAACGTTCTCCAGTTGCAGGAAGTTCTTCCTTAGATGGTTGTGATGAGACAGGCTTAACAACCGGTTTTTCTTCGATTGTTACTGTCGGAGTATCTTCTTCAATTGTTTGTTGACCAGTATTTTCTCCTGACATGCCTTCCTGACTTGGATAATCCAATTCAACAATTGGAGCTTTCTCCTCAACTTCCACAGTACCAGCATTTTCCCCTGACATACCTTCTTGGCTTGGGTAATCAAGTTCCACGATTGGAGAGCTTTCTTCAATCTCTACCGTTCCTGCATTTTCTCCTGACATCCCCTCTTGACTTGGATAATCCAATTTAACAATTGGAGCATTCTCCTCAACTTCCACAGTACCAGCATTTTCCCCTGACATGCCTTCTTGGCTTGGGTAATCAAGTTCCACGATTGGAGAGCTTTCTTCAATCTCTACCGTTCCTGCATTTTCTCCTGACATCCCCTCTTGACTTGGATAATCCAATTCAACGATTGGAGCATTTTCTTCAATTTCTACAGTTCCAGCATTTTCTCCTGACATGCCTTCTTGGCTTGGATACTCTAATTCAACAAGTGGTCCATGTTCTGAAATCTCATCTGGTTGCTCATTTTGTCCAGATTCATCCCCATTACTTTCCAATTCAAAATCAATGATTTCTCCTTGGCCAGTAATGATTTGTTTCTTATACACATAAGTCAGACGGGTGATGCCTTCGACAACATTACCATAATCGTTCTCTGGCACCTCAACGAGATCGTAGCCATCGATTTGTGCTGGTTTAGTTTCATAACCAGTTCCCGCAACGGTAGAACCTGCTGGAACGTCAGCTGGAACATCATCGTATGTCGCGTACTCTGATGGCGCCAACTCTTTACCTGTTCCAAACTCGATGTGACGCACAATGACAGTACCTAGTGGCTCTTTGTCTTTTTGATAAAGATAGTGAACGTAAGTGACGCCATCACTAACTTTTCCTTTAGCATTTTCAGGTTGTTCGACCAGATGGTAACCCGGAATATCTTTTGCAACGGTTACATAGTCATCATTTAGTTGACCCGCGCCATTTGGCAACTCTTTATCAGCTTTACCGTAAGTAGCAAACACTGCATCACTTAACGGTTGACCTGTTCCAAACTCACCATATGTCGCAATAACAGTTCCACTTAACAGAACATCCTTATAATAATTATAGGTGATGCGTTGCATTTCCCCTGGAATGTAGGAACCTCGAGTGATTTTATTCTCTTTATCAAAGTTTCCAGGATTTGTTAACTTATCATCAGATGTTGTTTTAAAAACAAATCCGTCTTTTTCCAGTGGATAAGCAACGTATTCATCCCACTCTGGCATTCCCTCTTGGTACTGATTAGTGAGGGAATTTACTTCTTCTGTACGAATAACCTGACCATTAGCATCCACATAGTTAATAAAGTACTTATGAGTATCTTCAAAGCGTCCTGGTTGGTTTACTTTCTCGTATTCATAAGTCACTTCTTTTTTTACATTGGCAACAAAATTACCTTGACTAGTCTCTCCATTATTATTGTAGACAGGTTCATTTTTTGCACCCGTAACAGTTAGGAATTTATAATCATCTTGCTCATTTTTCTGTGTTGTATAGTGTTCAGTTTCCTTACCAGATTGCATCTGACCTGAATAAGACAAATTAGTGTTCTTTGTCCGTTTTAAAATCGTTCCATCAAACGCACGTTCCATATCATAGTAGTCGTGGTGCTCTTGGAAGGAGCCTTTGGTTACTATTTGTCTTTGATACAAATAAGTGACTTCCTGAACTTTGTTTTTGATATAACTGTTATTAGTTTGAACTCCATTAACATTGAATTTTGTATCAGTTCCTGAAGTAACGTTTACTAAGTGATATTCAGGGTAATCATATTTTCTTTGAGTTATAAATTGACTGTCTACAGCACCGGAGGTAGAATTTTCAATAGTATAATCTGCTTCACCAATTTTATTTCCATCTTCATCTACAGTTTCATATATATGCCTTTCAACAAAGAAACCTACTGCTTCTAACGACTGCGCCCCTGCTTGGCCTTCTTCAAATTCATTAGTAGCAATACTACCATGACCAGTATATTCATAAGGATAAAATATTTTCTTAGCATCTAGTTCTGCTGTAACGCTAATTCTTCCACTATTGACATTATATGGACTTTTTATCTTCAGTACGTAGCTTTCTCCATTAATAAGATAATTATTTAACTTTAAATCTATAGTTCCATCATTGTTTTTAATTACTGAATTCTTTACTTCACTTACTTTAGTAAGTATTTTATAGTTTAACCCAAAACTTTCTGGCAATTGATAATTCTGTGGGACTTTAAATAATTCTACATCGTCTAAATTCAGATTTAGAAAGTTAGCAGAAGATTTACTATTTAAATGTTGTTTATCTAAAGGTGATAACTTCACAGTTGCATCTACTAATTTTTTTCCTAACGGATTTATATAAATTGTCCATTCAAATTCAGCATTTTTTTCTTCAACGCTAGTAATTATTGAAAAAATATTAGCAGATAATGTTTCCTTCTGATCTTTAAGAGTAGCGTACTTAATATTTACTGGTATACTGACCTTATTTTTTCCAATTTTAACTTCTGGATAAATTAAAGAACTTTCTAAAACTTGTTCCCTATTGATAAAAAGAGGAAGGCGAATAAAACCATTCACATCTGTACGATGAGTAATTTCGTCAGTAAATGTGTATTTAATTTTATTTTGTGTTTCAATATATTCTGCTTTTGCAAGAACAACATCTCCATCATGTAAAGATTCAAATTGCCCTTCATGAGATTTATCATCACCATATGGAGTGAGATCTTTAGACAATTCTAAATAGAAATAATCACCTTCTTTAACTTGATCATCTATTTTGAAGATAGTTTCAAAATATAAATTTCCGCCATTGTTAGGATCTATTTCTTTATCATCTCTGAACTTCGCTTCTATGGCGTCTATATTATCACTCACATCTTGTCCTGCAACCACTTCTCCTTCTATCGCTCGTGGCGTTGCTCCTTGCGCTTCCAGAGATGCTGGTGCTATTTCAGTGTTAGTCTCTAATCCCTCTTCATCAGATTCAAGGCTATAGCCAGCCGTGGTCTCTGTTGGAAGGTGTTGGGCTGCTCCTTCTGGTGCTACTAATGTTGAAGTAGTTGGTGCTTCTTCTGCTGATACTGGACTATCCGCCTTGACGTTTCCTCCTGCCATGGCTAAGGTTAGGATGGTTAATCCTAAAAATACGGAGCAGGCTCCGTAACATTTATTTTTTCTAATCGAAAATCGGCTTTTCTCTCTCTCAAACACGATGGTTTCTCCCTCAATTTTAAGTTTTCGTTTTTAGTTTCCATTGGTCGTCGCAATGCTTAGATACTTCAAACGTTTCCAATTATCGCACAAATGAGACCCTATTCCCAGTTGAGAGGATTGCCGTTTTTTGGAATATCTGATTTGCCACTCCTGCGAATAACCTTAGATAGTATTATCCAAAACATCAATGATAGATTTTTTAGATTAGATTAACTTTATTTTTCACGTTTCCCATATTTAAAAAAATAGTTTTTTTAATGTTAATAGTAACATATCATGTAATGTTAGGTCTGAGCACGCATTGACGACTCTCTTAAAATATGTGACTATTTAAAAAGAGGAGATTTATGTTAGATTACCATTTGGAGAGAAAAATAATGGACCGTGTAACCATCGTCCGCTTATTATGTCAATACCAGCAACTGACCATTCATCAGATTTGTCAGCAAACACCGTTTTCTTATAAAAAAGTCATGACGATTATCGGAGAGTTGCAGGAGATTTATGCGGATTTCACTGTCTTCCACTATGATAAAAGTGTCATCACACTAACAAAAGACTATACGCAACAAAAAGAGTTCCTGCTACATCGTCTTTATCAGGAGTCCCTTGTTCTAAAAGCCTTAACTTTTTTTCTATCTGACTCTCAAGATTATTTCGATAGTTTTGCACAGTCAGCATTTATTTCTCTGGCTACTGCATACCGCATCAAGCAGAAATGTCAGCATTTTTTAGCTAGTGTTGGCCTGTCTATTCATAAAAATCACATCAGTGGACCCGAATACCGAGTTCGTTACCTTATTGCCTTGCTTCAGTATCGCTATGGTTGTAACATTTATCCTCTTACTAATAAGGACATGAACTTAGTTGAGTCCTTTGTCCTAGCAAGCAATGCCCAGATTTCACAGGATTCGTTATCTTTTAGACCAGAGAGTTTTCAATTCTTTGCGATCTTGATTGCCTTGACCTGGAAACGTCAAACCAATCACCCCAACTTGCCTGATACAGAAACATTTCGTGATTTTAAACAGTTGTTCTCTTATGATCGTTTACAAATCATTTGTCAAGAAGTCCTAACTTCTGACGCCTGGTCTTTGTCCGAGACTGATATTGATTATTTATTCCTTATTTACTTAACCCTTAACACACCTCTGTTTAAAGACCAATGGACATCAAAAGATATCGAGCAAACCCTAACCATCGTCACTCAAAAAACACCTATCCGACATTTAATCCTTAAGTTCGAACAACTGCTCGGACCTCAGATAACGTCTTCACAACCATTTCTGATTTTGATGGTTTTTCTGATGAAACAATGCTTTTTGAATTTGCAATGCCTGACTCCCTACCAAGAAGCCACTCCTTTTTCGGCAAGAAAAGAAGATCCTTTTTTCGCTTTAGTTGATGATCTTATTTCAGAGTGGGCCCAGGAAGTTAACCTAACACTGACCTTAACTCCTCATCGGTTTACCATTCAGCTAATAGAGATGATAAAATCTCAACTTCCCCCAATTGCTGTCTATGTTTTTGCAAATACCATCACTAATCTTCATACCTTAACAATGATTTTAAGTCAGCAATTTTCCTCTAAAATAGCTTCTATTGAAGGCGTCAACTTTTTATCAGAACCTTTAAAACAACATCGTCATCGACGAAAAAGTCTCATCCTTGCTGAGCATAATTGCTTGCCATACCTCAAAACCGTTTACTCAGAAGATGACTATGTCTTTGTCGAGGTGGCCTACGATGCCTATGAACTCTATCAAGAGGACGTTTTCAATGCTTTTCATCAGTTAAGACAGGAACAATACCAAACCTTTATTGCTTCTATTTGTCACAGGCACAAGCGTCTCAAAAATCATGACACTTACTAAAGTCATCATGACAATGTCAGTTGTTACTAGGTGTTTCATTCCTGAACGTGCATTAGCTTTTTTAACTAAACGATAACTTGTAACGATCTCATAACAAAAAACCATCTCTATTTGCTAAACCATTGGTTAACAAATAGAGATGGTTTTAATGATTAGCTTGATAGAGACGTCCGTAAAGAAGGTAATCAACCTGGCGAAGGTCTTGGATAGTGCGACAATCAAGGGCGCACATGATTAGCTTGAGGTCTTCTTTCCACCCGTTCACGATATCAATCACGCGCTCAACAGGGTATTTTTCGACCAGTTCGAGAACAGTTCGCGATAGTCCCACAGCACGCGCCCCAAGCACCAGACATTTAATCATGTCTAAAGGATGTCTCACACCCCCTGAGGCCAAAATTTCCACGTGATCCAGGAGCCCTTGTGCATTTAGCAAGCATTGAACAGTAGTTTGACCCCAGTCGTTGAGATACGAACGTTCAAGGCCGCGTTGGTTTTCAATGTAGGCAAAGGAGGTACCTCCCCTACCTGAGATGTCAAAGGTTTGAATGCCTAGTTCATGAGCGATTTTAATAGTGCTGACATCCATACCAAAGCCAACCTCTTTGAGGATAATCGGCACTCTAATCTGACTCGCATAATCTGCTAAGTGTTGCTTCCAAGTTTGGAAGACTCGTTCACCTTCTGGCATCAACAATTCTTGCATCACATTGACATGAACCTGCAAAAATAAGGGATTCATCTCTTTAACAGTCTGTTGACCTCGTTCTACAGGCTTGTCCAATCCAATATTAGTGGCTAGTTTTAACCCTTCTGCTACCTCATGCAATCGGTAAGAGTCATCGTTCGGATTTTTCAAAGCAGCGCTATAAGATCCAGTCACCATGACAATGCCAGTAGCAGCTGCCACTTTAGCTAATTTTTCATTAACTGCTTTTCCTTTTTGACTCCCCCCTGTCATGGCATTAATGTAAAAAGGAAACTCAAAGTCCTGTCCTGCAAAATGAGTGCTCAGATCAATATCAGCGATATCATAGCTAGGTAAGGAATGATGTATCAACTCCATGTCATCAAAAGCATTGTAAGGCGATTGATACTTGAGAGCATATTTGATATGGTCATCTTTACGATTCGTCATGGTTTCCCCACCTTTCTTGATACAATAAGTCAATATCAGCTGCTTGCCATCTATTAATAAGAGTCTCTTTGGCTTGGCGGTCAAAGGCAAGGGCAATACCACAATCTCCACCACCAGAGCCCGACGACTTAGCAGCGGCATCTAGCCCCTGACAAGCCTCAACTAGAGTTACTAACTTCGGATGGTAAATGGCTGGGTCGAGAGTCTTTAATAGCTGACTAACTCTTGTTAAACTTGTTTTGAGAGCTTCTTTGTGTCCGGATTGCAGAGCTGCAATAGTCTCTTGACTCAACTGATAGCTAGTCGTCAAAAAACTGGGGCTAATCTTTGCCTTTACCTGTTGAATCATCTGACTAGAAATAGAGGGAATCTTAGTCCAGCCAACCAAAAAGTCACACGACAAAGCTGGTTCAATAATCTGAATCTGATACCCCCAATCTTTGGCTAGAAGATCTCGTAAAGGCATGTCAGAAAGCCACTGGCTAACTTGCTGTCGGTCAAAAGAGGTGTAAGCAACTAAGGTTTGATAAGCAATACAAGCAATATCTCCCATAGAGCCATTATCCTCTTGAACTAGTAACGTATAAGCAGCTAGTTTAAAAAGAAGCTCTGGGCTTAAGGGCTGTTGATAATAAGCTGACAGAGCTTTCAAAGTTAAGAGCGTGACACTCCCACTTGAGCCAATTCCAAATTTTTTGCCATCTCGCTCTAGTTTGCCTGTAATAGACAATGAAAAGGGGTCTAATTGTTCCACCGACTGCCCCATATAGTTTGCAAAAGTCTTAATCGTCGCTTGAATCAGACCATACGAAGCATCTGGCGTCATATCAGCCTTGTGGTCAAACATATCTGAAGCTAGCTGAAGATGAGATGACGGGCCTATTTCTGCCGTCATCATCAGGGGAATAAACTGAATCAGTGCCAGCTGGCCCGGCTCTAAAATAGCATATTCTCCTGTCAGGTATAATTTGCCACCTGTTTGTACACGGTAATTAAGCATCTGGTAAGTCCTTTGTCTTTGAGACAATGATTCGGTAATCTTTTTCAAATCGTGTTGCTAATGTCTCAAGATCTTTTTCTAGACAGAGAACCTTCACATTTGGTCCTGCATCCATGGTAAAGTAGCAAGAAAAGCCTTCCTGACGGAGTTGTTTAACAGCTTCCATTGCTTGATAGGAGTCGTCTGTGAGATAAGAAAAAGAGGGATTAGCGGTTTTGGTCGTGGCATGCATAGCCAGAGCATTGGACTCTGCTAACTGACCGACCCTCTCAAAATCATTGGCTTTAAGATAAGTCAACATGTTTTGATAATCCACTGCTGATTTTTCTATCCACTCATCAAAGGTAGTAGACGTCTCACGACATAATTTCATACCATCTCGGCTAGAAATTGGCTTTTTAGCATCATTCAAAACTAGCATAATCATAGCCATTTTCAGGTCTGTGTCCACCTTATAAATGTTACCGCTGTCTTTATCCCAAGCAGCAACCGGACCAAAAAAGGAACGAGAGGCTGAGCCTGATGCAAATTTAGCTTTCTGAGCTAGAGCTTTTTGATCTAACTGAGTGTTAAATAACTGATCACAAGCTTTGACCAAAGCTGACAAACCACTGGAACTTGAGGAAAGGCCTGCAGCTGTTGGCATATTATTTTGAGTTTCGACCTTAACAAAGGGCTGATTAGGTTTTCGAAACTGGTCTATGATAGCCGAAATCTTGGCATGCTCCTTATCATCTTGTAAGCAACCATTGATGTAAAATTGGTCACTTGATGCTGTGTCTGGTAGGAAAGAAACACTGGTTGTAGTGAACATGTTTTCCAAAGTTAACGAAATACTAGAGGTTGAGGGAATCATTTTAGCCTGGTCTTCTTTCCCCCAATATTTGATAATAGCAATATTTGCATAGGATGTTACAGTTATAACATTTGGATCCACGTGTTTACGGCTCCTTCTTCTTGTAATTTATGGCTAATGGTTTCTGCCATTTCCTTAGTATCAGCCAGAGCAATCATACAACCTCCCAAACCGCCTCCACTCATTTTAGCACCAAGAGCACCTGCCTTGAGAGCAGCATCAACTAATTGATCAGCTTTAGCGATGCTCACTCCGATAGCTTTTAAGGCGGAATGAGCCTGGGTCATGAGCTGACCAATAGCCTGATTGTCTTTTTGAGTAATGGCTTTTTCAACAGCTTCAGTCAACCTACCTAACTTAGCTAGATAAGGTAGATTGGTTTCTTCAAACTGGGCAACCTTATTAACAGCTTCACGGGTATGCCCATGGACACCAGTATCCGCAATGATTAAAAAAGCACCTAAGTCAATTTTAATGGTCTCAAAACCAATATTTCGAATAAACTTGATGGCATGGTCACTAAGACAGGTTTTGGCATCTAAGCCACTGGGATTGGTATGAGCAATAATTTCTGCTTTATTGACTAAAATTTCCAACAACTCATCTGGTAGTGATTTTTGAAAATAAGAGAATACCGCCCTAATAGCTGCAATAGAAACAGCCGCCGAAGACCCCATCCCTCGTTTTTGCGGCACTTGGGACACAATTTCATAAGCAATTGGTTCTTCTAGGTGCTGCAAATGATCTAAAGCAGCATAAATTGCTGTTGATAACGTGTCATAAAAATCAAAGGTTAGAGGCTTGTCTGCTGGAAAAATATGGCAGACAACTTCAATATCTGTGAGTGGCAAAGCAATCGCTGGGTAACCGTAGACAACGGCGTGTTCCCCCATTAAAATAATTTTACTATGCGCTTTACCGTATCCAATCTTTTCGTTCATTTTCTTATCTTTTCGTTGTTCATTCTTTTAAACTGTTACCTTACTATTTTACACTAAATCCTTAGAAAATGCGATGATATACCTTTTTTAGTCTTTGTCAGCAAACCACTTAAACCACATAAAAAAGCTATCTAAGACATATTAGATAGCTTTTAAATAGAGTGCCGAAGTTATCATGAGAATAATGACGGCTCTTGCCACGATTTTATACCTTTTCTTGTAATTTAGAAAGCTGCGCATAAATACCACCTTTTGCTAACAATTCTTGATGGTTTCCACGCTCGACAATCCGTCCCTTATCTAAGACAAAAATAGTATTAGCAGATTGAATCGTCGATAGGCGGTGAGCAATGATAAATGTTGTTCGACCTTGTTTCAATACTTCCATAGCTCTCTGGATAATTTCTTCTGTTTCCGTATCGATATGGGAAGTCGCTTCGTCCAGGATAAGAATTTTAGGATTCGTAATTAATGTTCTGGCAAAGGCAATGAGTTGCCGCTCGCCGCTAGAATACGACGCCCCTTTTTCATAAACAGGCTCATGAATCCCTTTATCTAATCTACCAATCATAGGCCCTGCTCCAACCTTTTCCAGAGCTTCTATCACTTCTTGATCACTGTAGCTTTGATTCCCCATGGTCACATTAGAAGCAATGGTCCCTGAGAAAAGATAGGGATCTTGCAACACGATTCCCATTTGGGAGCGCAAGCTTTCTCTAGAATAGGCTTGAATATCCTGCCCATCAACGGTAATCATTCCTGACTGAGGCGTGTAAAAACGATAGAGGAGATTCATAATTGAAGATTTACCTGATCCGGTATGCCCAACCAACGCAATCGTTTCTCCTTGTTTAGCTTCTATTGTGATATCTGTTAAAACATTTTTGCCCTCTTCATAGGCAAACGACACGTGATTAAAGCTGACATTTCCTTTGTCAATATGTATCTCCTTGGGATTATCCTCTTCCAGCTCTTGGTCTAATAGAGCCATTAAACGGCTACCTGTTGCTTGTGACCGCTGAATATTAGGCAGCTGCCTAACCATTGTTCCTAATATATCAAATAAACGGGTGAGGTAATTTAAATAAATAAAGAGTTTCCCCACTGTAATTCCTGGCTTTCCTTGTAAAAATTGATAGCCAATAAAAGCTAAAATAGCAGAAATCATGGTGTACTTCACCAATTCTGTTAAGGTCCACGAAGCCACAGAATCAGCAAAGATGATTTTATCATCTGCCTTTTTCATCTGATTAATTTGCTGGTTAAAGTCTTCTAGCATATGATTTTCTTGGTGGAAAAGCTGGATAATGGAAACCCCATTCATGGTTTCATTGACTTGAGTGTTGACAGCACTTCTAGCGTCATAAAAAGCTTTCATAGGCTGGTCTGTTAAGCGTTTATAAAGAACTTGAATGCCATAAAAGATAGGGATAACTAATAGTAACAACAGTCCTGATCTAAGATTCAGGTAAATCATTACCCCATAAATAAAGATAATTTGAGCCATGCTGATGATAATCTGCGACAACAGATTGTCATAAAATTGGTTTCGCAACGTTTCAGTATCGTTGACAATGCGAGTCGCAATTTTACCAGCAGGTTGGTGATCGAAATAAGAAATCGGTAGGCGTTGCATGACATCGAAAGCTTGTTTTCTTAACTGTGTAACCACCTTATTCGAGGAATAAACCAGGCTCCGATAAGAGACATAACGTAACAGGGCTGATCCTATAATCAGGGCTAAATAAAGCCAGCTCAACTGCTCAAAATGAGCTAAAACGATAGATTTTCCTTTTGCTAACGGCGTCAAGTAATGATCAATCAGTTGTTTTAATAATAGTGGGGCTATTTGTCCAGCTGCCGTTGCCAGTAACAATAGCCCGATTCCCGTGGCAAAAGCTGCTTTAGCCACTTTGATTTCGCTTAATAAGCGTTTAAATAAGGCCATCTTAGTCCTCCTGTGCTTGTTGACGTTGGTATTGTTCATAATACCAACCTTTTTGTGCAAGAAGCTGGTCCGGTTTTCCTTCTTCAACAATCTTGCCTTGATCAATCACAATTACCCAATCGGCATGTTGAATAGCTGATAGACGGTGACTAACAATAATCGTTGTTTTACCTTGCCTTTCTTCCTGAATATGAGTAATAATCTCTGTTTCTGTTTTAGCATCTACGGCCGATAAAGAATCATCTAAAATTAACAAATCAGGCTCTGACAAAAAGGCTCTGGCAATGGAAATCCGTTGCTTTTGACCACCTGAAATAGATAAGCCACGCTCACCAATTTTAGTGTCTAGCCCTTTTGACAACCCTTTTAGATCGTCAGTAAAAGAAGCCGTCGCAATGGCAGCAAGAATGTCTTCTAAAGTAGCATCCTCTTTCCCCATGGCGATATTTTCAGAAACTGTTTTTGAAAAGAGCACATGTTCTTGTGGCACGTAACCGATGTGTTCTTCTAAAGCGTGACGTTGGTACTCCAGAACATGGTGCCCATTAATGTAAAATTGACCTTGACCAACTGGGTATTGCCTCAACAATTGACGCACGAGAGTCGTCTTTCCAGACCCAGTTTTTCCGACAATCCCTAATGTCTCACCTTTATTCAACACCAGGTTAATAGCGGACAAACTAGGCTTACTGCTCTTAGCGTAAGAAAAAGAATAATCCGCTAGACGAATCTGATCGTAGCTCTCCAGCTTCAGATGCCCGTCTTCTTCGAGGTCATCACCGGTCTCGATGAGTTCATTGATTTTATCAAATGAGGTCCGCCCAGTCTGATAAACAAGAATAAAATCAGATAACATGGCAAACGGTTCCACTAGAGAAACCAAGTATAACTGCAAGGCAATCACTTGACCTAAACTCACCTCTCCTTTACTGATAAAGTGTAGGCCAACCGTCAAAATAATAAGAGTACTGATAGCAATCATCACACTATAAATAGGGAAGTAGAGGCCTCTGTAACCAGCAATGCGATTCCAACGATCAGCTAGCGCCTCAGCTTTTTGCACAAAATGATTTTCCATGTAATCTTTTTTACTATAGGCACGCATCACACGGATGCCTTCGACAGTCTCGAGGACCTCATCACTTAAGTTGGAAATAGCCTCACGAGCATCCTCAACCAATACTTCTTGTTTTTTAGTAATAAAATAAGTTATGACCATCATGATGCTAATGGGAATCATACCGATGAGTGACATTTGCCATGATATCAAAAACATGGTTGGAATAATAAAGGCAATCATCCCACCAGCATAAAGAATAATCATCAGGCCATAACCAATAAAGTCCATTAAGGCTTCAACGTCTGTCGAAAACCGGGTCATCATATCACCGGATCTAAATTTTTCATAAAAAGGCGTCCGCATAAAAACCAATTTACGAAAGGCACGTTGTTGCAAGTCAAATTTAAAATGCACTGCCTCTTGGAAAAGCTTGAGATGCCAGACATAAGCCGTGGCATATGACAATATCGTTGCTCCTAAGAGAACCAAAACATGGCTCATCAAACTTGCTTGAGTCAATTGATACCGAAACATAGCATCAATTAAGCTTTGAATCACTTTTGTCGGAATAATCAGGGATGCGTCATAGACAAATAGTGTCAAGGCAATAATGATGTAAGTCCATTTGTTTTGTTTAATGTAACGACTCATTAAGGATAGCATGTTATCCTCCTTCTTCTTTTCAGTTAACCAGTTTGACAAGTTTTTGTCATCAAACAGGAATTTGGGTACACAAAAAGCCCGCAATAAGATATCCTTCCTACCGCGGGCTTTACTGTTTTCTATTAGTCACACTAAAAGAAACTAACTTTTTCGGCTAGAAAGGAGGGTATTCTCAAGACAGTTCATACGTTTAGTTGAAATGTTCATGATATTGTTCTCCTTTCTTTTAATCTGTCTATCATCTTAGCACACCTCATAAGCTTTGTAAATAGGTTTTTAAAACTTTTTACATTTTTCTGCCAATTTTATAGAATGAAATGTTTGTTTTTTAAACGTTTTCACTTTTACAATCTTTCCTATTTTTTAAAAATATTTCTCTTTTTAGCAACATTTTATTGAATTCTAGTGTAAATAATAGTAAACTTGACTTGTAACAATTACTTTAACTTATTAGGAGATTTTATGAAAAAGCATCTTGTTTTAAAAAGTAGTGTGTTGAGTGTCTTTGCTGGTTTTTCAATGCTAGTAACAGGGGTTCAAGCTGATCAGGTCGATGTGCAATTGCTTGGTGTCAATGACTTCCACGGTGCCCTTGATACAACAGGTTCAGCCTACATGCCAGAAGGTAAAGTAGCCAATGCTGGTACTGCCGCTCAATTGGATGCCTACATGGACGATGCCGAAACTGAGTTCAAACAAGCAAGCCCAGAAGGCACAAGTATCCGTGTCCAAGCAGGAGACATGGTCGGGGCTAGTCCTGCCAACTCCGGACTATTACAAGACGAACCTACTGTAAAAGTTTTCAATAAAATGGGCTTTGAATATGGCACCCTTGGGAACCATGAGTTTGATGAAGGTCTAGCTGAGTTTAATCGTATCATGACAGGTCAAGCACCTGCTGCTGATTCAACGATTAATGACATTACCAAAAACTATGAGCATGAAGCTTCTAAGCAAACCATTGTCATCGCTAATGTGGTTGACAAAGAATCCAACAAGATTCCTTATGACTGGAAACCTTATGCTGTCAAAGATGTACCTGTGAATGACAAATCCGTTAAAGTTGGATTTATCGGTATTGTCACAACAGAAATTCCAAATCTTGTTTTAAAACAAAACTATGAACAATATAAATTCTTAGATGCTGCTGAAACCATCGTTAAGTATGCCAAAGAATTACAAGGACAAAATGTGAATGCGATTGTTGTTTTGGCTCACATTCCTGCAACAAGTAAAGATGGGGTCGTTGATAATGAAGTGGCGACTATTATGGAAAAAGTTAACCAACTTTACCCAAATCACAGTGTGGATATTGTCTTTGCAGGACACAATCATCAATACACTAACGGAACTGTTGGTAAGACACGTGTTGTCCAAGCAGTCTCTCAAGGTAAGGCTTACGCTGATGTTCGTGGAACTTTAGACACTGATACTAATGATTTTGTGGCGACGCCAGAAGCTAAAGTCATCGCCGTAGCACCTGGTGTCAAAACTGGAAGTGCTGATATCAAAGCTATTGTTGATCAGGCTAATGAAATTGTTAAAACGGTTACTGAACGTAAAATCGGTACTGCTTCAACGTCTTCTACCATTCCTAAAATGGAAAACAATGACAAGGAATCTCCTGTTGGTAACTTGGTAACAACTGCTCAACTGGCTATCGCTAAGAAAACTTTCCCTAACGTTGATTTTGCTATGACAAACAATGGTGGTATCCGTGCGGATCTTGTTGTTAAAGATGATCAGACCATTACTTGGGGAGCTGCACAGGCTGTTCAACCATTTGGCAATATCCTTCAAGTTGTTCAAATAACCGGTCAACAAATCTATGATGTGTTGAACCAACAGTATGATGAAGGTCAAAAATACTTCCTTCAAATGTCTGGTCTTAAGTACACTTACACCGACAACGAAGCTAAAAATCCTGAGGTTCCATTTAAAGTTGTTAAAGTCTATAAAGATAATGGTGAAGAGCTTGATTTAGCTGCTAATTATACTCTTGTTGTCAATGACTTTCTTTATGGTGGTGGTGATGGCTTCTCAGTCTTCAAATCAGCTAAGTTAATTGGCGCTATCAATCCTGATACAGAAGTCTTTATCGAGTACATCAAAGATTTAGAAGCTGCTGGTAAACCTGTTTCTGCGACTGTCAAAGGGGTGAAAACTTATGTAACCTCAACACTTGAAGGCTCTACTAAGACAGATGACACTGGTAAACATGATATCATCAGCAGAATCTTCAGAGACCGCGCTGGTAATATCCTTTCTACTGAAATTGTCTCTGACCTTGTCACACCTGCTGTGAAAGCTGACGAGAAGAAATTAACTACTCCTAAACAAGCAGAAGAACTTGCTGCTAAAAGTAAGACTGCCAATGCTAGTCTTCCAATGGCAGGTAGCAATCAAAGTTCGTCTACCCTCATGATGATTCTTGGCTTCCTAACTTTAGGTGGTGCTGGGCTTCTTAAGAAAAAAGACAGAAACTAAAATCTCGTTTCTATCCACATAGCTAATCATACCCCATTCTCTTATCGAGGATGGGGTATTTTTAGTGTCCTACTGTTAGCTAAAAGCATAAAAAAGCCAAGCAAACAGTCACAACTCCCCTCGACACACTAATAGCTATCTCTAGCGATTAAGGAACTTGTTATAACTGCCTTGCCGGCTTTTGGGTTTATATTAAAACACCTTCTAAATGATCTAACTCATGTTGGCAAATTTGAGCTGGTAAACCTGATAATCTTAAGCGTTTAGGCCTCCAATTAAGGTCAACGTATTCAACTGTGATACTAGTATAGCGTTTGGTCTGACGGCTACCAGTTAAGGACAAGCATGACTCTTCTGTCTCATAAGCTTCTTTCTTAGAGACCATAACGGGATTAAACATCACCAAATCCACAAATCCCATGCTGATGATAATCACACGCTTCTGCTCACCAATCATATTAGCAGCTAAGCCAAGACAATGATCTCTATGGAAAGACAGGGTATCTTGTAGGGCTTGACCAATCCATAAATCTTCTTTAGTAGCAGCTTTGGACTTTTGCTGCAAGAAAAAAGTATCTGTCACAATCTCTCTAATCATCTTTTCTCCCCCTAATGCAAATACTGTTTTCAAAGCAGTATGATGTGAATGACTCATCTCTATTATACCAGATGCGATAGGGAAAATCTCTCGAGAATTGCTTAAGGACACGCCGTACGCATGAAAACTTTCTCTTCATCCTTTTGTGCCCGGACATCAATTTTGAAAAGATTCCTTTTTAAATCAATCATCTGCTTAGCCTCTTTCTCCAAATAATTGGACTAAATAATCTTTC